>CBFHXO010000003.1:0-69680 GCA_965659815.1 Pseudomonadales bacterium | reverse complement strand
AAAAAAAGTGACTCGCCTGCGGGTGAAAAGCGCAATTCAACTAACAGACAAATCAGAAAAATAGCAGAAAACCTCAATCCCCCACCAATCCCCCCACCAACCAAACGTCAAACTCAAGTATTAATAACCACCCGAATCGCCTGTAGCTCAGCCCCCGCATGCCCAATACTCTCCAACGCTTCCGCCTGCCGTCGTTCCATAAACTCAATTTCGTCATCCCTAATTGCGCCATTCAGTGCCTTAAGCTCGGTCAGCCGTTTAAATTCCTCACCAATAACATTCTCTACCCGCTGCTGGGCTTCCTCTATCAACGGTTTGGCTTTTAGTTGTGCTTGTTCCTGTGCCTGCTTCACCATCCGCTCCAAATCACCACGCACCTGCTTAATAATGGCTAATCGCGTTGACTTTTTTACATGCTCGCAAAGCTTATTCATCTGCGCATGCTTAATAATGGCCGTTAAATCCTTACCACTGCCATCTAGCAAAACTCTGATCGGCGTAGCCGGCAAAAACCGTTCTACCTGCAGCTTTTTCGGCGCAGTACAGGCTACCGCAAAAAAACATTCAATCATCAAAGTGCCCGCAGGAATCGACTTAAGCTTTAAAGCCGCAATCGCCGCATTTCCTAACTCCATACCTAAGACGGTTTCCATCGATTCAGTGACCATGGGGTTTTCCCAGGTTACAAATTCCATGTCCTCACGCTGTTGCGCCTTGGCGCGATCAAAACAAATCGTCACCCCTTCATCCTTTAAACCCGGAAAGTGCCCAGTCAGCATTTGGTCAGTAGGATTGAGCACCAGGGCATGCTCTGAATGAAAGTCACTGTCAACACCAAAAGTGTCAAATAACATACCCATGTACGATTGCAGAACTTCAGAACGCTCAGAGTCAACAATGGTTTGAATAACACTGTCGGCAATTGTGTTATCACAAGAGTTTAACTCTAATAAATGATCTCGACCCTTGTGCAACTCGTCTCTAACAGCTGCGGTATGCTTTGCCGTCTCAATAAGCAATTGATCAAATGCCGCTTGGTCTGCCACTGGGTCACCAGTTAAATATTGCTGCAGCTTGTCTTCAAATAACGTAAATACACTAAGGCCAGCCGAGAAGCTTTGCTCAAAAGCATTTAACCCTTCGTGGTACCAGCGGAATAAATACTCCTGCGCCGTACCAGTAATGTAGGGAATATGAATTTTTATATCTTCCGTTTGCCCAATCCTATCGAGTCGACCAATGCGCTGCTCAAGTAAGTCAGGGTTCAAAGGTAAATCAAATAAAACCAAATGATGCGCAAATTGAAAGTTACGACCTTCGCTACCAATCTCCGAACAAATCAGTACCTGCGCACCCGTTTCTTCATCTGCAAAGTATGCAGCGGCACGATCACGCTCAATAATAGATAAACCTTCATAGAACGCTGCGCTGCGAATGCCCAGGGTCAGGTGTAAGTAGCTCTCTAAATCAGTTGCCGTGCTGGCATTGGCGCAAATTAATAATACTTTTTGATTGCGGTATTGCTTAAGCAGCTCTTCTAACCAACTGACGCGCGGGTCGGCTGTGATCCAGTCTTGCGCCATATTTTGCAGCGCAACTTCGGGATACAAATTTTGGCTACCATTACCCGTTTGCGCTTGGTATTGCTCCGGCTTGTCTAATGCATAGCCGCAGGGACTCCGCTTGGGGAAACCTTGAATGGCCGCTCGCGTATTGCGAAACAGTACCCGGCCAGTACCATGGCGGTCGAGTAGCCGACTAATTAAATGCTGGTTGCTTTCGTTTTTATCTTTGCCAAGCGGGCCAATAAATTTTTCTAATTGCGCTTGCTGGTTTGCATCAAGTGCTTGCTCATCGGCTAGCGCACTCACCACATTGTTAAGCTCAACAAAGTGACTTTGCTCTTCAATAAAGTCACTTAGGCTATGAAACCGCGCCGGGTCAAGCAGGCGTAGTCGCGCAAAGTGACTTTCAAGGCCCAGCTGCTCTGGCGTGGCAGTTAACAATAACAAACCTGCACATGATTGCGATAATTGCTCTATGCATTGGTACTCAGCGCTAACTGCCTGTTCACTCCAGCTCAAATGATGCGCTTCGTCGACAATGGCCAGGTCCCAGCCAGCAGCACAGGCTTGCTGAATAATTTTATTGTCACTGCATATTAAATCGAGGCTGCATAGAATCAGTTGCTCCGATTCGAAAGGATTGGCTTCTTCATCTGCTTCGCTGATAGCGTCGTAACGCCCTTTATCAAACAGCGAAAAATGTAAATTGAATTTGCGCAACATTTCAACCAGCCACTGATGCAGTAATGCTTCAGGCACCACAATAATGGCGCGGCTGGCTAAGCCAGTTTGCAACTGGTGATGCAAAATCATGCCCGCTTCAATGGTTTTACCTAAACCAACTTCATCGGCCAGCAATACTCGTGGCGCATATCTGGCTGCCACTTCATGGGCAATATAAATCTGGTGGCGCAGTAAATTTGTGCGAGGGCCGAGTAGGCCACGCGCCGGGGAGTTTTGCAGCTGGTAGCGAAAATGCAAGGTTGCCGCGCGCAATTGAAATGCGGAGTTTTTATCAAACTGACCACTGTAAAGACGCTGGGTAGGTGAGCTGAGTTGTACCGATGCCGAAATTTTTGGTTCGGGAATAATATGCTCGGCGCCACTAAGATCAACTGTTAGGTAATAATTAAGCTGGTTCAGCACCTCTACCGCCGAAACCGTGAGTTCGTTTTGGTCAATATCGTGGATGGTATCGCCGGGCTGGTAGATAATGCGCGCCAGTGGCGCATTGTTAGCGGCGTAGATCCGGTCTTCTTCCGCCGCCGGAAAATTTAACGTAATGTGTCGACCGTCCGTTTCGACTACCAGCCCAAGCCCTAACTGCGGCTCTGCCTGGCTTACCCAGCGTTGCCCAACAACAAATTCCATAAACTCTATTGCTAACTCATTGGTCAATAAAAAGGAGGTGGAGTTTAACAGAGTCTGCGCGCTAAACGTGCGCGCAATTGGGGGTATTATGTTATATGCACAAGCCAGCAACTGGGTTGCGGTTGCCAGCTTATCAAGTCTGGCTTGTCAGGTTGATGAGGCTTGGTAAATCGATTCTATGGCACTATCTAGTGCCTGGTTAAAATCCGGGTCAGATTGATTGGCATTAAGACCTTCGGTCAGTGCACGCGAGAAGCTGGCAATCATGCCGTTGTTTTCAGTGGTGCGTCGATTAGCTTCGTCGCGGTTATAGCCGCCAGATAAGGCAACCACCTTAATGACGCGCGGGTGGTCAATACATTCGCGATAAAAGTTGGCTTGCTCGGGCAGAGTGAGCTTCAGCATTACGTTTTGTTGTTCGCCTAGCCGGTCAAGCTGTTGTAACAATTGCGCTTTGAGTTCTGCTTCGGCCTGGGCTTTTTCGGGGCTGTTAATATCAATTTCGGGTTCTAGTATTGGCACCAGCCCGGCTGCGATAATTTGCTGGCCAACGTCAAATTGCTGTTGGGCAATGTCGCTAATGCCCTGGCTGTTGGCCATCTTAATGACCGAGCGCATTTTTGTACCAAACACGTTTTGCGCCCGCGCTTTGGCCAGTAATGCGTCCAGCTCGGGTATTGGCTTCATCAATTGCACAGCGTTCTGCTCGTCGGCCAGGCCTTTATCGACCTTTAAAAACGGCACGACATTTTTTTGCTCCCATAAAAAACGCGCTGAGTTAAGACCTTCGATATCACGGTCGAGGGTGTTTTCAAACAGGATTGCCCCGAGTACGCGGTCACCATTAAAGCCTGGGCTGGTGATAATGCGAGTGCGCATTTGGTGCACCGCCGCATACATTTCATCGTCATTGCTATAGGCATTCTCGTCGACACCATAGAGCTTGAGGGCCTTAGGTGTGCTGCCGCCGCTTTGGTCGAGTGCGGCAATAAAGCCGGCCTGGCTGCGGACTTTAGCAAGTTGTTGGGAAAAGCTGGCTGGGTGGTTGGATGCATTGTTAGTCATGGTGAGTCTGGGGTCCCTGTTTGCTATCAATGTTTGCTCAGTATGGTTGCTAGAGAGGATAAATACTCACAGCAAGTGAGTACCGCCATTGGTTGAAATATTAGCATATCGATTGCGAATTTCAGTTTGGGATCAGCCGCAATTATTACTGCTACTGACTTGCCGGTTTTGTTATTGACTTTTGCTGTAGCGAGCTGGGAAATCTGGCCTGAAATGCAACATTTGCCGGCTGAATATGCCGTAAACCCATTTTTTATGCCGCAGTGGGGATTAAAACCGGGTAAACAAATTGCCCATTGCGGCCGCTTAAGCGACAATAGCGCCCCTTTTTTAGGGCCGTCTTTTGGCTACGCATCGCGTTGGGAGCAAACAACTACCCGCCGGATGTAACCATTGGCAGGCCGTCATTGATTCAGGAGCTATTTTAATGGCCTCACGCCGTGATCTCGCCAATGCCATCCGCGCACTATCGATGGATGCTGTTCAACAAGCCAATTCCGGACATCCCGGTGCCCCCATGGGTATGGCCGATATCGCCGAGGTGCTGTGGAACGATTTCCTCACGCATAACCCACAAAACCCCGATTGGGACAACCGCGACCGTTTTGTGCTGTCAAACGGCCATGGCTCCATGCTGATTTATTCGCTGCTGCATCTAGCAGGTTATGATCTGTCCATGGAAGAGCTGCGCAATTTCCGCCAGCTACATGCCAAAACACCCGGTCACCCTGAGTACGGTTACGCACCGGGTGTTGAAACTACCACCGGCCCGCTGGGCCAGGGTATTACCAATGCTGTGGGTATGGCTGTTGCCGAGAAAGTACTGGCGGGCCAGTTTAACCGCGATGGTCATAATATCGTCGATCACAATACCTACTGTTTTCTTGGCGATGGCTGTCTGATGGAAGGTATTTCGCATGAGGCTTGCTCGCTGGCGGGCACGCTGGGCCTGGGTAAATTGATTGCGTTTTGGGATGATAACGGCATCTCTATCGATGGTAAGGTTGAGGGCTGGTTTACAGATAATACCCCGGCCCGCTTTAAGGCTTACGGTTGGCAAGTACTTGCTAACGTCGACGGTCACGACGCCGATGCAGTGAAAGCGGCGATCACAGCAGCGCAGGCTGAAACTGAGCGCCCAACGCTGATTTGCTGCAAAACCATTATCGGTTTTGGCTCGCCAAATAAGCAGGGCACCTCGGGTGTTCACGGCGCCGCATTAGGTGATGATGAAGTTGCCGCTGCCCGTGCCGAATTGGGCTGGACGCATGCACCGTTTGAAATTCCTGCCGATATATATGCCGACTGGGATGCTAAGACGCGCGGTGCCGAGGCCGAAGCCAGTTGGTCGGCCAGTTTTGCCGAATACGCTAAAGCGCACCCGGCATTGGCGGCTGAGTACCAGCGCCGCATGGCGGGTGAGATGCCGGCCGATTTTCATACAAAAGCCAGTGCTTATATTGCCCAGTGCCAGGCTGAGGGTGCCAGTATTGCCACCCGCAAGGCCTCGCAAAACTGCCTCGATGCTTATGGCCCATCGCTACCCGAGTTGCTGGGCGGTTCTGCCGACCTGGCCGGTTCCAATAATACGATTTGGCAGGGTTCGGATGTGATTACCGCCGATAATGCCGGTGGCAACTACATTAACTACGGCGTACGTGAATTCGGTATGTCGGCAATGATGACCGGTATGGCTTTGCACGGCGGCTTTATTCCCTACGGCGCTACCTTTTTGGTGTTTATGGAATACGCGCGCAACGCGGTACGCATGGCTGCGATTATGAAGCAGCGCAGTATTTTGGTTTACACCCACGATTCGATTGGCCTGGGCGAAGATGGCCCGACTCACCAACCGGTCGAGCAATTGGCAAATTTACGCACCACGCCTAACCTGCACACCTGGCGGCCTTGCGATACTGTTGAGTCGGCGGTGGCCTGGAAATTTGCGATCGAGGCAGCCAATAGCCCAACGGCGTTAATTTTTACGCGCCAGGGTTTGCCACATCAACCGCGCAATGCAACCCAGGTTGCCGATATTGAAAAAGGCGGTTATGTATTAATTGAAGGTGCGACCAATGCTGATGAGCTCGATGCCATTATTATTGCCACCGGCTCTGAAGTGAGCCTTGCAGTTGAGTCGGCCAGTGCGTTAAGCAATGAAGGTTACCATGTGCGCGTGGTATCCATGCCGTGTACGACTGCTTTTGACCAGCAGGATGCAGCTTACCGCGAGTCAGTGTTACCCGCTCAAGTGATTAATCGCGTCGCGGTTGAAGCGGCGCATGTCGACTTCTGGTATAAGTATGTTGGTCTTGATGGTCGCGTTGTTGGCATGAAAACGTTTGGTGAGTCTGCACCTGCCAAGCATTTGTTTGAGCACTTTGGTATTACAGCAAGCGCTGTAAGCGACGAGGTGCGTACATTAATTGAAGAGCAATTACCCGCCTAATGCGCATAGCCATTAATGGTTATGGTCGCGTTGGGCGATGCGTGTTGCGGGCCTTTTTTGAAAGGCAGCAAAGCAGTAGTGAGCAAGTAGCGGGGTTAAGTGTCGTTGCAATTAACGAAATTGCCGACGCAGAGCAAATTGCCTACCTGACTCGCTACGACAGTACGCATGGTCGTTTTCCTGCCAAGGTCAGTTGCCAAGCAACGGCCGATGCCACGCTGTTATGTATTAATGATACTGCAATCGATTTACTGCAACAGCCGGATATTGCCTGTTTGCCCTGGCAGACATCAGCGATTGATTTAGTGATGGAATGCACCGGTGCAGTTACAACGCTCACCCAGGCGCAACAACATATCAACAGCGGTGCACAGCGGGTGCTGTTATCAAATCCTGGTGAGGGCGATATCCCGGCTTTAGTTTATGGTGTTAACCACCAGCAGGACTACAATAATGAAACGGTTATCTCTGCCGCATCGTGTACCAGTAATGCGTTAATACCGGTGTTATCGGTGCTCAATAGTGCGTTCGGTGTTGCCAATGGTGTGGTAACCACCATTCATGCCTCAATGCATGACCAACCCGTTATTGATGCCTATCATAGTCAAGACTTGCGTCGTAACCGCGCGGCCTCCCAATCGATTATTCCCGTTGATACGCTGTTAGCGCAGGGTATCGATCGCGTGTTGCCCGAACTGAGTGGCAAGTTCGTTGCGCATGCTTTACGCGTTCCTGTGAATAATGTCTCGGCGTTAAATGTCACGGTTAATTTAAAGCGCTCAACAAGCATTGAGCAGCTTAACGATTGCCTTAAAGCGGCCTCGCAACAGGGGTTAGTGGGTGTGTTGGGTTATACCGAAGAATTGTTGGCCTCTTGTGATTTTAACCACGATTCGCGCTCGGGTATTATTGACGGCACGCAAACGCGTGTGAGTGCCGGCACTACAGCGAATGTTTTAATCTGGTTTGATAACGAATGGGCATTTGCTAATCGCATGCTGGATTTGGCTCAGTTTATTAGCGAAAACGGTGAGTGCAAACGATCGAAAAATTGACAACCTGGAAATTTAAGCGTCACCCCAAATTCAATCAATTTCAACGAGAGAACCATCGGCTATGGCTTTAATGTTAATGACGGATATGGACCTGGCTGGCAAGTCGGTATTGATTCGCGAAGATCTCAATGTGCCAATTAAGAATGGTGTCGTCAGCTCCGATGCGCGTATTCGAGCCAGTTTACCCAGTATTGAGTTTGCACTGAATGCCGGCGCTAAGGTTATTTTAATATCTCACCTAGGTCGCCCCGACGAAGGGGCAAGCGCAGAACAAAACGCGGCCTACACATTGGCACCGGTGGCGGCGCATTTGTCCGGTTTGTTGGGTCGCGAAGTAAGATTGCTTAGCGATTGGCAAAACGGTGTGACCTTGGCCGATGGCGAAGTCTGCTTACTTGAAAACGTGCGTTTTAATCGCGGTGAAAAAGCAAATGATGATGCGCTGGCAAAAGCTTACGCGGCACTGTGTGATATATTTGTGATGGATGCGTTTGGCACGGCACACCGGGCGCAGGCGTCGACACACGGTGTTGCCAAGTTTGCACCCGCCGCCTGCGCGGGGCCGCTGTTAGCGGCAGAGTTAGACGCTTTAACGCAGGCGTTGGCCAATCCTGCGCGTCCAATGGTTGCCATTGTAGGTGGCTCTAAAGTCTCTACCAAGCTCACTGTATTAGATAGCTTATCCGATAAAGTTGATCAGCTGATTGTTGGCGGTGGTATTGCCAATACGTTTTTGGCGGCCGCAGGTAAACCGGTTGGTAAGTCACTTTGCGAGCATGATTTACTCGACACTGCCAAGGCGCTAGCGCAAAAAACGCACGTTCCGCTACCCGTTGATGTAGTGACTGGTGAGGAATTTTCTGAATCTGCGACCGCTACTATTAAGCGGGCCGACGAGGTTGCCGAGGATGATATGATTTTTGATATTGGCCCACAAAGCAGTGAGCAGCTAGCGGCCATACTTGCCCGGGCAAAAACCATTATTTGGAACGGGCCGGTAGGCGTGTTTGAGTTTGACCAGTTTGGTGTCGGTACTGAAGCCATAGCCCAGGCGATTGCGAGCAGTGACGGATTTTCGATTGCCGGTGGCGGTGATACGCTGGCCGCTATTGATAAATACCAGGTTGCCGATAAAGTTTCGTATATCTCAACCGGAGGTGGCGCGTTTTTGGAGTTTGTCGAGGGTAAGGCGCTGCCCGCAGTAGAAATTCTTGAGCAAAGAAGCGTGTCGAGCAAGTAGGGGTAGACAGGCAGCTTTCATGAACGTCGATCGACTTCGCAATGCACTGAGACCGCTGGATTTATCAGTGCCGTTTTCGCCTACTGCCGAAGAGTGCCAATACCTGGATTTTTACGATATTCACTTTCAGCAAGCCATTGATAGCGTCGACCAATACATGGGCTATCTTGACAGCGGTGAGTTTAAAATTGCCTGTCATTACTTTGCTAATCATGGTGCCACGCGCAGCTGCTTTATCGTGCACGGCTATATGGATCATAGCGGCCTGTTTGGCAAAATCATTGAGTATTTATTGCAGCGCGGTTGTAACGTCGTTGTCTTTGATTTGCCCGGCCACGGTTTATCTACCGGCGTGCCGGCGAGTATCGAAAGTTTTGGTGACTACGTGTTGGCGCTGCGACAGTGCCTGGACTTTTTCTATCAAAAAACTGCAACGCCCTGGCATGTGGTCGCCCAGAGTACTGGCGGTGCTGTAGTTGTCGATTATCTGTTAAGCCAGCAAGTAGATGAAGACACCGGCCCATTTGAAAAAGTACTATTGCTGGCGCCGCTGGTGAGACCGGCAGCTTGGTTAAAGGTGCGACTGGGGCATGCCTTGCTAAAAAATATATTGAGTTCTATTAAGCGCAGTTTTGCTCCCAATTCACATGATGCGGCATTTATGCACTTTATGCAGTTTGAAGACCCCTTGCAGGTCAAGCGTATGCCGGTGCGTTGGATAGGCGCGATGATTGAATGGGAAAAGCGATTTAGAAACTTAAGCTGGAGCGATATGGAAATACTCGTCGTGCAGGGCGAGGGAGACCAGACCGTTGACTGGAAATACAACCTGCAGGCGCTGCGCGACAAATTTCCCAATATGAAGCAGTTCCGGATAAAGGATGCAGGTCATCATCTTGCGCGTGAAAGCGAGGCTTACTTTGAGCGCGTTATACAGGCTGCCGACCTTTATTTTGAAAGAAGAAAACAGTCGCGCGATGAGTAAGTGCGGCGGTGAATTGAACCTTATAAGATCGATAAGTATAAAGACAGTGAAGTGAATAACATGACGATTTCTAACGACAACCAGCAGCTTGAAGCTAACTACCGAAGTATTTTACAGGAGTTGGGTGAAGACCTTGAGCGTGAAGGCTTGCGCGATACTCCCAAGCGTGCCGCTGGTGCGATGCGAACCATTACTCAGGGCTATCAACAATCGCTCCTTGATATTGTTAATGATGCGGTGTTTGAGTCGGGTACCGATGAGATGGTGGTGGTTAAAAATATCGAGTTATACTCGATGTGCGAGCACCATATGTTGCCGTTTATTGGTACTTGCCATATCGGCTATATCCCTAATGGTAAGGTGCTGGGCTTGTCCAAGTTTGCCCGTATTGTTGATATGTATGCCAGGCGTTTTCAAATTCAGGAGCGGCTAACTCGGCAAATTGCTGATGCCGTTATCGAAGTGACAGGTGCATTAGGTGTGGGTGTTATTGTTGAAGCCAAGCATATGTGCATGATGATGCGCGGCGTTGAAAAGCAAAACTCAGTCATGGGCTCGTCGGTGATGCTGGGGGAGTTTCGCGAGTCGTACAATACCCGACAGGAATTTTTGCGCTTGCTCAGCGACCTTGGGTAATCTTTTGCATCGACCCTGCAACCTGTGTTGTGTTTCAATTGTGGCTAAGGCTTGGCTGTGTCGCCAGGCCTGAAAAGACAGTATTCAGGGCTTAATGGAATAAGTAGCCAGGAGTAAGTATGAAGCAATCTTTTCTATCACGATTATCAGCTTTGGTTTCCCGTGCTGCCGGGCTTGTGATTCTGTCTTTAGTTTTGTCTGTGATTTTGTTGGGCTGTGAGGCTGAATCCGACCCCGATCGGGTGAGTAATTCCAGCTGTCCTGCGGTTGGCGATCTTACCGTAGAAACATCTTCAAGCTTGTCTACTTCTGGACGCTGCTTGATTAGCGGTACGCTTACTGTTAACGCCACGTTGCCTGCAAGTGAAAGCTGGTATATCAATGGTTCGGTCACCATTGGTAATGCAAGCTCAAGCCCTATATTTACAATTGAAGCAGGCACGCAAATCTTTGGTGATTCCGACGGTAGCAGCTTTGATTATTTATATTTATCCCCCGGCGCATCGCTTAATGCTACTGGTACGATCAACGATCCGATTATTTTCTCTTCTGACGACAGCGATTACGAAGGTCGTGGTGAGTGGGGCGGCTTAATACTTGAAGACACTACCGCGACCTTTGGCCAGATTGTATTGCAGTATGTCATTGTTACCGAAGCCGGAGGCGAGGTAAGCATAGGCAGTAATACCTACGCTGATAATATTGTGCTTGAAGGTATTCACGACAACACCCGAATCCAGTTTTTCCAATCACACGATTCTGCGCGTGATGGCATTCGCGTCCAGTCAAGTGAGGCCTCAGCCAGCGAAGCACGTTTGGGTTGGGTGCTAATTACCGGTGCCAGTCGCGACGGATTTTCATATGACAATTTTAGTGGCCTGGTTAAAGATATGCTGGTGATACACCGGCCGGGTATTTATAACAGTATAAGCGGTGGTCGAGCGGGCATTTATGCCAGTGATGCAAACTCTAACCCTTTATTTGTAAATGTCACTCTGGCGGGCAGAGATACCACCAGCCAAAATGCGGCCAACACCGCTCAACGTGAGTTTGGTATTGTATTTGCCGATGGCATTACGCAATTTCGAATGGCCAATACGGTGGTGTCTAATTTTCGCAATGGCTGTTATGAAATTGATGCAAGTTCCCAGCTGTCTGGCATTGTTTTTTCCGCTAGCGACTTAACTGCTAGCTTTATTGATGGTGTGCACTGTGGTCATGAAAATTCCGGCCTGGCGGGTAATGTTTTTGTACCGTTTCTGGTTCGTAGTGGTGATGACGCCGATAATATTCCCGATAGTGTGCGCGGTGATAACAATGGCGATGGGTTCCGGTTTTATGGTAATCGTGCTTTTAATTTTGAAGGTGAGTTTCTTGATTCGGCCATTACGTCCAACTGGTATTTAAATAGCATTGATGGCATCGATAATGACCTGGTGGAGTTTACAAGCAATACGCTTAATGCGTTTGCCGATGGCGATACTAATGCCGATGGCAGTATCGATAGGCCGCCGAATATTTACGATAGTACTGATAAGGATTCGCAACCGTTACGCGCCAGTGTCGATGGATTTTTTGGTAGTGTCAATGGCGTAGGTGGTGACTCGCAAGGTTATGACTTAACGATTATTGGAGCAATTCGTAGCAGTAACAGTAACTTTGCCAGTGAGTTTGATGGCTGGACCTTGCAGGCCGGTGGCGTGTTTCCACAAGAAGTTACCGGCTTTGATCCTTAATTAATGCTGTTAAATTACTGTTGATAGTGAATGACTTCTGAGACAGGAGCCGTAGTTTAAATAAAAAAAGCCGATGCAAAAACATCGGCTTTTTTTATTGGATTACTCTAAAGCTACACTAATACTGAATTCAGGCGGCGTTCTCCGGGTCAAAGCTAATATGCATTTCTTTAATGCCGTTAATGAAGTTTGAGCGCAGCCAGTTAATGGGTTTGACCAGTTTGGGGTTGCGCATGCGGGGGATGATTTCTTCAAAAATTACCTGCAGCTCCAGACGGGCTAAATGTGAGCCAAGACAAAAGTGTTCGCCAATGCCAAAGGCGCGGTGTTTATTTTTAACGTCTTCGCGCTCCTGCCTGCGAATATCAAAGGTATCGGGGTCACTAAATATATCTTCGTCGCGGCTGGCGGAGTGATAGTACATCACAACGTTATCGCCTTTTTTAACAACGGCCCCGCTAGGTAGCTCGGTATCTTCTACCACGGTGCGACGAAAAGCGACAACTGCCGTATGAAAGCGCAAGACTTCTTCCATAGCATTTGGAATCATGTCCGGGTTTTCGACCAGTAGCTGTAGTTGCTCAGGGTCATCCATAAGTAATCGCATACCGTGTGAGGTTACGGTGCGCGTTGTTTCGTTGCCGGCAACCAGCAGTATTAAAAAGAAAGTGCTGAACTCATCGGACGATAGCTTTTCACCGTCAATGCCGTCGAGCAGTGCGCTCATAATATAGCTGCCTTCAATACCGCGCTCTTTGTTCGCCATATAGTCGGCCGCCATTTGCTGGCCAAACATAAATAGCTCAAGCATGGCATTTTGTGCATCTTCCTGGGTGGTAGACAGGTCGGGGTCGTCACTGCCAATCATGGTGTTGGTCCACTCAAATATTTTATGTCGGTGTTCTATTGGCACGCCCATCAGCTCGCAAATAGCGATTAGCGGAAGTTCTGCGGCCACGTCTTCAACAAATTCGCATTCGCCTTTGGCAGCAACGCGGTCGACAATTTCTTTGGCCACCTCTTTAAAGCGGGCGTGATAGGAGTCGACAACTTTGGGCACAAACGCTTTACGAATAATACGCCGGTGCTGGATATGCCCTGGCGGGTCCATATTAATTAACGTTGACTGTTGCATGGCCAGTTGATCGGCGTCGATATCCTGTAGCATGCAGGTGCGCTGCTCGCTGGAAAACAGCAGCGGATTCTTTGAAATAAAATCGAGGTCTTTGTGCTTTGTAATTGCCCAGTAACCGCCATTTTCAAATGCATCGGTTGCTTGCCAAAATACCGGTTGTTCGGCGCGTAACTCTTTTAGCCACTCAAAGGGTACGCCACCGACATAATTATCGGGGTCGGCGAGGTTAATATGGGGACATGCGCTCATGGTGTATTCCTTTTAGGGTAAGTCAAAAGCAGAGTGGGTTTTATAGGTTAACTCTGCGAGTAGAGAGTTTTACGACAAAAAGTGTGATGTTTTGTCGCTTAAGGGTCAATAGTTGAACATGTCGATTTGTTTAAGCGTGACACTCTTGGCTAGCGCCCGCCACTTTAGACGGGTATCGGTAAATGCCAGCCTAGTGCTTGATTGTTTTAACACCCTGTGCGGAACCTAGGAGTAATACATTCGCTGGCCGCATGGCAAACAATCCGTTACACACCACGCCGGTAATATTATTAATGGTGCGCTCGGTATTGATTGGGTTATCCACCATAAAATTATGGACATCGAGAATATGGTTGCCGTTGTCGGTGACAACACCTTCACGGTAAACCGGCGTACCGCCCAGGCCAACCAGTTTGCGGGCGACATAGCTACGTGCCATGGGTATTACCTCAACCGGCAGCGGAAACTGGCCTAACACGTTTACCAATTTGCTCTCATCGGCTATACAAATAAATTCCCTGGCCGCTGCCGCGACAATTTTCTCGCGGGTCAGGGCGGCGCCCCCCCCCTTGATTAGGTGCAGGTGGTGGTTTGACTCATCGGCACCGTCAATATAAAAATCGATATCACCAACATCATTCAAGTCTAGCACCGTAATGCCGTGGTCGCGCAAGCGAGCCGAGCTGGCCTCGGAGCTGGAAACTGCGGCGCGAAAGTGGCCTTTGATACCAGCGAGTGCGTCGATAAAAAAATTGACGGTTGAGCCAGTGCCTACACCAACGACACTGTCGTGATCGAGCTTGGATTCAATCACGGTGATTGCTGCTTCTGCTGCTTCGCGTTTTTGTTGGTCTTGAGTCGATTCTGTCATGGTCTTGCTTGCCTTTTTATGCTTATGCCGATTTTCCTAGCCATTTTGTTAATGATGATACCAATTGCGTGACTAGCGGTTTTTGCCCAATAATCTGATGGTTATTTGCTCGCTAAGCCCGGATAAAAACAGCGCTCATTAATGGTCGATGAGTCTGTGCGCCAGGTCACATTTTGGTAGCGCGCGTTTACGTTATGCTTCAATGCTAACTACGCTAACAATAACGATTGATTACTTTCCGGTTGATACCCTCACATGGATACATACTACGCTACTTGCCTGGTTTTTGTATTGGGCACCTTGTTCACCGCGTTGGCGCCTGCGATTTCCGCACTTTTTTAGCCCGCAGCGACCGCTAGACTGCGGTCACCCATACGCTCCCCAAGTTTCCTATCTGCCAGCACTAGCGCTGGCAGCGCAATAGCGCTTTCTCGGTGACAATTGCATCCAATGGTTGGTCCCAGCTTTCGATTGGCAACGGCTCCTGTTGTTGCAGGCTGTGTGCCAGGCCAAAAATCTGCATAGATTTGCCCGCTGGTTCCCCAGCAATATTATACGACGATGCGCCCTGGTTTATCATCGCGATATAGCGATCGTAAAAACCGCCACCACGCCCCAGACGGTTGCCCGCACTATCGAAGGCAACCAGTGGCACCAACAGTAGATCGGGTACAAGTGGGTTGTCGAGCAGTTGGCTATCGCGCGGTTGGCGAGTACCCCACAGGCCATCAGTCAACTCGGTGTTGCGATTGTAGGGCGCAAAACTCATGCGGGTGCTGTGTTGCGGTTTTTGTTCTGGCGACAAGCGATTCGGCGCTTGCTTATTCGCTAACAGGCAGGGCAGGTAAAGCTGCTTGCCCTCGCGCCAGGCCAGTTTGTGAATTATTTCCGGGCTAATTTCACCATCCGAAGGCCAATAACTGGCAATGGTTTTGGCGCGCTTGAATTCGGTGGTACTACTGATAATTGCCGCCAGTTGGGTGGCGTGTGCTAGCTGGCGTTGTTGTGGCAGCGCCCGGCGGACCTGGCGATAGTGGGCTCGCAATTGCTCACGGGTTTTGCCGGGCTGTGATGGTTGTTTAAAAGAATTCAGAGCGGCTACCGTTGTTGTTTGCGGTAATAGGTCAGCGGCAATTGTCCTAGCTTAACAGTTGGCCTAATGCCGGGTTTACGCACTAGTTTATCAGTGATCGCGGCCTTTGCAAAAGCGAACATAATCACTGCGCGTTTACAAGAAAGTTAATAGCAAAAGTGGAGGACACCAGCTAGCTGCACAAGCGAATAAGAATGTGAAAAAGCAATTGAATAAGAAAGGTAAGAACGCCCCAGGGTACCGCTGTCGTTGCGGCCTTGAACCGAAAGGTTCAAGGTGGTGGCCTCAGCAATAACTCAGGCTTCCCGGTCATGCCGGGCATGCACACTGTTAAAGCGTGAAACCTCCGGGCGGGTATTATCGGCTCAAGGACATGCTGACTGGCAAATACCTCAGGGAGTTCCGGTTCAGTATAAACCAGCTTTGGCTTAACGTTAACAAAAACAGTTAGAGTATTTGCATTTAAACAAGTGTTGCGATAGCACCCAAGCGTCTAAATGGTTGAATGTCATCTACTTTTAGCCAGTGCAGGCGTTTTTTTTGGGTTTGTTTTGAAAAAAAATTGTTCGCAGTGAGCAGGGATTAAGGCAGGTAAAAAAATAGAACGAAGTCTATTGATTATAGGTGGGGGCGTCATTGCACTTGGTGTAGGGCTAGCTCGGTGATTCGGTATAGCAAAATCGTTAGATTTCCATTTGTCTGGCGTTTTGCAGAGCTTTATCGAGTTTGCGGTTGAGCTTTTTCAATAAATTACTCGATTCTTTGTTATCGACCTGGTCTTTGATCTGGAGAAATTCATTGGTAATGTTGAGGCCTGCCATCACGGCAATGCGTTCAAGACCAATAACTTTACCCGATTCGCGAATATCGCGCATGCGATCGTCGAGCTGGTCGGCAGCTTTCATCAGGTCTTCTTGCTCGTTGGCAGGGCAGGATACCTGAAAGTCTTTACCAAGAATTTTAACATTCATGGTGCTGGTTTCGCCGTCGGTTGACAGCTGTTCGTGTTTAGGCGGTACAACGCCGCGAGATAATTCTTTCACTCAACAGGTTCCTCTTCTTCCGAATCAGTATTTCCGCAAATATTGTTTTGGACAATGCTATTTAATTCAGATAATGCTATTTATTCACCGGACTCCATTGACTTAAGTCGGGTAATCATGGCTTCAACTTTACTGCGGGCCGTTTCATTTTTAATGAGCAATTGTCGTCGCTCATTTGCCCAGTCAACTTCGCGGCTGCGTAAGGACTTATTTTCTTTATCTAAAGCAGAGCACAACCCGATAAGTTCATCGAGTTTGTCTTCTAGATGCTCTAGCTGGTCTTTCATGGTAAGGCCTTGTTTTAAGGGAAATTGTCTTGATGAAAATTGTGTTGGTATAAAAAGTATGAATGATCGCCTTGCGGTACGATTTCACTTGGTGGTTAACCCCAATGATTCAGCAATGTGGTCCAGAGATGAGCGCAATCGCCAGCCATTTGCAAATGGTCACGGTTTAGTACTTGTGTGCTACCCGTCACGCATAACTTGGGTACTGCTAATATAGTTCGCGTGGGCATCGCGGTCAATAACCGGATAGCGAATAGCTTGGCCTTGTCGTCGTATTCTGGTTGTGCTGAGGTTGAGATAGGGTGGCGATAGGTGCAGGTTGCGGCGAGCCAGCGGGCAATTGACCGTTATTGACAGGCAAATAGTCGTTGACAGGTGAATAGTCACGCCTGGTCAATAATATGGGTTCAGATCTGCCGCCACAGTTCGTATAATCTTGGTTTAGCCGCCTGGCAGGGCGGCCTCATATCGGCAGGTTCTGTATGAATTATCAAGAGGGCTATCAAGACGGCTACCACGACGGCGCCGCACCGGGCGACTTTGACGAGTTGGGTGACTGGTTATTAACGTTGGAAAGCCGCTTTTCGCCCGCCGAGTTACACGGTGCAATTGTTGGCGGCTTGTGCGGTGCTATGCGGCTTTCATCTGCGCGATGGGCGCAGTTTGGCTTGGCGGTTATGGGGGCGTCATCGCAAATGCAAAGCCAGTTTGGCGCGATGGCCAAAATAACGCTGGGTGGTCTTGCACAGCAACAGCTGGCGATTTTGGCCAGTGACGAGTTAGCGTTTAAGCCGTTTTTACCCGATGATGATGAGGCAATTGAGCAGCGCACTGATAGCTTGAGCGATTGGTGTAAAGGCTTTTTGGGCGGTTTTGCCGAAGCTCAGGTGTTTTTGCAAAAGCAGGATGCCGACGAGGGCGAGGTTGATGCTGAGGCTGCCGCTCAGCTTGACCGCTCGTTACCCGAAAACGTCCAGGAGGCGTTAAGTGATTTGGCAGCCATCGCACAAGCCTCGGTCTCAAGCCAAGATGATGATGGCGAACACGACGACTTTGACGATATGGATGAAGATGATCCGTTGGGTATGGGCTTGCTCCTTGAAGCTGATACGGTCCTTACCGAAGACGGCGAAGAATATCAATACGATAGCGGCGACGCTGAGGTTGCCGAGCGCGACTATACCGAAATCGTTGAATACCTGCGTTTGGCCACTATGACAGTATTTACTGAATTTGGCTGGATAGAAATGCTGTCGCAGCCGGCGGTTGATCCTCAACCTGGTGCCGCTTCACTCGAAGCTTCTATCAAATCCGCTTCTTCACCAACGGGTGCGGCTCGGTTTTTTAAGCCAGGCAATAAGACGATGCACTAATTATCGCGTATAACTGTAGCAGTCTAGCCTGCCAGATGGTGATGGCAAAAGCACAGTCAATTGATAATCGATCAAGCAAACCGGTCATCACTTAAACAAACCATCTAAACAAGTCATCAAGTAAACAAGCGATTCAACCTAAAGCATGCCGTTAAAAAAATTGAAAGCCACCAATAAACTCAGCAATAAAGCCACACCCATCATTCATAAGCGCGAGTTTGCTCGCCGACGCCGCGATTTAATGGCGCAAATGGAGCCCAACAGTATTGCTATATTACCGTCGGCGGCCAGTGTGATTCGCAACCGCGATGCCGAGTTTAAATTTCGCCAAGACAGTGACTTTCACTACCTCAGTGGCTTTAACGAGCCAGATGCAGTGTTGCTGCTAATACCGGGTCGTAAGCATGGCCAGTGTGTATTCTTTTGTCGCGAGCGCGACCCCGAGCGCGAATTATGGGACGGTTATCGGCAAGGTCCCGAAGGTTTATGCGCCAACTTTGGCGCCGACGATGCATTTCCTATTAGCGATATTGACGATATTCTTCCCGGTTTGCTCGAAGGGCGCGAACGCGTTTACTACTCCATGGGCAAGCGGCCGGAGTTTGACAAGCGATTAATGGATTGGATTAACGTGTTGCGCTCCAAAGCTCGGTCTGGCGCGCATCCGCCGGGTGAATTTCTCGACCTCGATCATCTGCTGCACGATATGCGCTTGTATAAAAGTGCTGCCGAGCTACGCATTATGCGAAATGCGGCCACTATTTCTGCAGCGGCACATACCCGCGCCATGCAGGTCTGCCAGCCGGGCATGATGGAGTACCAACTTGAAGCAGAATATTTACACGAGTTTGCTAAAAATGGTGCACAGGCTGCGGCCTACAACTCGATTGTGGGAGCCGGTAAAAATGCCTGTATTCTGCACTACGTTGAAAATAATGCAGTGATTCGCGACGGCGATCTGGTGCTAATCGATGCCGGTTGTGAGTTGAACTGTTATGCGGCCGATATTACCCGAACGTTTCCGGCTAACGGTTGCTTTAGCAAAGAGCAGCAGGCTTTGTATGAAATTGTGCTGGCTTCGCAGTTAGCAGCAATTGAAACAATTAAGCCCGGCAATCATTGGAACCAGTCGCACGATAAAACCGTACAGGTAATTACCCAAGGTTTACTTGATTTGGGCATTCTAAAAGGCAATGTAAACGAGCTGATTGAAAAAGAAGCCTACAAGCCCTTTTATATGCATCGCGCTGGTCACTGGTTAGGTATGGATGTTCACGATGTGGGTGATTACAAAGTGCATGATGAATGGCGGGTGCTTGAGCCCGGTATGGTGATGACGGTAGAACCCGGTATTTATATTGCTGCAGACAATAAAGACGTTGCTGCAAAATGGCGTGGTATTGGTATTCGCATTGAAGATGATGTGGTGGTGACCGGTAGCGGTCACGATGTGATGACCTGCGATGTAGTTAAAACCGTGGATGACATTCACGCGTTGATGCGCCCATCGACGGTGAGTAAAAATAGTCATCCTGCACAAATTGATTTTATCGCTTCATCCGGGTTTGATAGAGAGAGTGATAAGGCCAGTGCAAGCAGCAAAACTGAAACGAAAAGTAACACTGGGTCCAAAGCAACAGCGAATGTAAAAGCAAAAGCAAAGCCAGAGGCGAGTGTTAAGGCAAAGAAAAAAGCCAAGTCGCGGAAAAAGCTTTCGGGTAAGATTCCGGTTAGAAAAAAATTAGTAAAAAAGAAAGCAATTAAAAAGACAGCAACAAAAAACAAAACCACTAAAAACAAAGTCACTAAAAACAAAGCCATTAGGCAAAAAACGCTGAAAAAAGCCGTAAAGGAAAAAGCGACTAAAGGGCAGCCTGCTAAAAAAACGCCGATTAAGAAAAAGCTGGTCAAGAAAAAAATTGTTAAACCAAAGGCGGCTAAACCAAAGCCGAATAAAGTAAAGCCGGGAAAAAAGCAAGCAGCCAAGAAAAGGTAGTTTACTGACACGTTAATTCACGGGTGAATGAATCGATAATGACACAAGCAAGCGCGACATCACTGCCGGTAAAAAACCACTACGATATTGTTATCGCGGGCGGCGGTATGGTCGGCTTGAGTTTGGCCTGTGCAATAGCGCATGCAGCCGATGCTGCAGGTTTATCGATTTTGCTGGTGGATAATTTCCCGCTTGCCGCAGCTAAGCAGGCTAGCCCTGCTTACCACCCGAGTTTTGATGCGCGTTCAACAGCGTTATCCGCCGCCAGCATCGATATTTACCAAACCCTCGGTGTCTTGCCGCAGCTATTGCAACATGCCCAGCCCATTAAGCAAATTCATGTCTCTGACCAAGGGCATAGTGGCAATGCGCTCCTAGATGCGCAAGAGCAAAATAAAGACTGTTTTGGCTATGTGATTGAAAACCAATGGCTGGGTGCGGTGCTGTTAAACCGTATGAATGAATTGCCTGCGATAGAGTTGGTCATCGGTGCCAGTGTTAGCGAGATCAAACCCACCCAGAGCGGTGCAACGGTCGCGGTAACTCGGCTGGATAAACAGCGCCAGTTATCTGCGCATAATGAAGACCGTTGTGAGCTTCATGCCGGATTGTTGGTGGTAGCTGATGGTGCGCAATCGGGTTTGCGCACCAGTCTCGGGATTTCTGCCAGCGTGAAGCACTACGAACAAACCGCTATTATTGCCAATGTGCAAACTCAGCTGCCGCATAATGGCCAGGCCTTTGAGCGTTTTACTGCTTACGGTGCGGTGGCCTTGTTGCCGCTACCCGACCTGGCAGATAGCAAGAATCGCAGTGCGCTGGTTTGGACACTGCCAGGTACTGGGCACAATACAGATTCAACGCAACCGAATGCAGAGGCACTACTCGCGTTAGACAGCGATGAATTTATTGCCCAGTTACAAAAAGCGTTTGGTTTTCGACTTGGCGCAATTAAGCGCGTTGGGAAAACTCAATCTTACCCATTGGCGTTAACCATTAGCGATGAAGTGTGCCGCAACCATATTGTGCTAATGGGCAATGCTGCGCATTCATTACACCCGGTGGCAGGTCAGGGTTTTAATTTAGCGTTACGCGACGTCGCTGCGCTGGCCGAACGGGTGGTGAATGCGCACAGTGCCGGTCAGGATATCGGTTCGCTGGCCTTGCTCGAAGATTACGCCCAGGCGCAGCTTGCCGACCAGAATCTAACGATTGGTTTTAGTCATAATCTGATTGAGTTATTTGGTCTACAGGCGTTGCCGGTGCAGCTGGGTAGAAGCTTAGGTTTACTGGCGCTCGATTTATTTAAGCCAGCAAAAGATCTGTTTGCCAATCAAGCCTCGGGTTTGGGGGGTAGAAAATGGCTGTAACACAAGGGTTTTCACAGGCCAGTAATGGCTATGATATTGCCATTGTCGGTGCCGGCATTGCGGGTAGTGCGCTGGCCTGTGCGCTAAGTTCGATTGATAAAAGTGCGAGTGATAGACAACAAACACCACCGAGAATTGCATTGATAGAGGCCCAGCCGTTACAGAGCGATTGGCCTCCCACTGACAGCGGGGTTAATGATTTTGATCCGCGCGTTAGTGCTTTAACTGTAGCTTCTCAAGCACTGCTCGAGACGATTGGCGTATGGCCAATGATTAGTAGTCAGCGCGTAAGCCCGTTCAAAGCTATGCAGGTGTGGGATGCAGAGGGCACTGGTGAAATTGGTTTTGAAGCTGCAGATGTGCGCGCCGATGTGCTAGGACATATTGTCGAAAATCGAGTGACGGTTGCAGCATTGCTTAACCGGCTTAAGCAGTGCGATAACGTACAGGTCTTTGATGGCCAACCCGTGGCAGGCTTGCTGTTGCCCAAACAAACACACTCTGCTGCTAGGCAGGCGTTTGCGCAAGTCACATTGGTCGATGGCACCGTTATTAACAGTGCATTGCTGGTTGCCGCCGATGGCGCTAATTCACCTTTGCGCGCAATGGCGAATCTAACAACCCGCGAATGGGACTATCAACACCACGCCGTGGTATGCACCGCACGCGTTGAGCGTTCGCACCAGCAAACGGCTTGGCAGCGGTTTACCAATGAAGGCCCGTTGGCGTTTTTACCTTTATCGGTTAATCATAATGATGCCAGCCCCAACCATCACTACTGTTCTATTGTCTGGTCGCAAACAGATGATTGCGCTGCCGAATGTATAACGCTGGATGACGACGCATTTTGCGAAGCTTTGGGGCAGGCGTTTGAGCATCGGCTTGGTAAAGTGCTTGCGTGCTCAAAACGCTTTAGCTTTCCATTGCGGCAGCGTCATGCTATCGATTATGTTAAACCGGGTTTTGCATTAATTGCCGATGCCGCGCATTCGATTCATCCGCTGGCAGGGCAGGGCATTAATCTTGGCCTTGCCGATGTTGAGGTGTTGGCCAGGTGTATTGCTAAAGCGCGAGCGCGTGGCCAAAGCGTTGGCGATATTGCTATGCTGGGCCGCTACCAGCGCGAGCGCAAAGGTGACAACCTCGCAATGATGACAGCGGTTGAGGGTTTTAAGCGTATTTTTGAGCCACTACCGCTGCCGCTGCGTTGGCTGCGCAATGCGGGAATGAATGCCATCGATCAACGCGGCAGAATTAAGAATCGTATTATCAAGCACGCCATGGGCATTAGTTAAGTCCCTGGCGCTTTTTTTCAATCGGGTGAGCGTTAAGGTCAGTGGTTCACCTCTTTAGCGTAATCCCGAATAACCTGACCAAAGGGTAAGTAGCCTGGATCTCCAGTTTATGAATAATCACTTCTTCGCTTATTTGCACAAAATGCGCTGGATTTATCGCTGGGGCATGAAGCGTAATGCGATTGCCGAAAACGTAATGGAACACTCTTACGAAGTCTCGGTAATTACCCATGCGTTAGGCATTATTGGTAACCGTTTATATGAGAAGGATATCGATGCCAATGCCGCGGCAGTGGCGGCCTTATATCACGATTCTTCTGAGGTATTAACCGGTGACTTGCCGTCACCGATTAAATACCACAACAAAAAAATTCGCGATGCATATAAAGAGGTTGAGTATGCGGCAGAGCGTGAGATGTTGGCAACGCTACCTGAAGTATTGCGTGAAGATTACTGCGACTATTTGTTGCATGAAAATGCCTCGGAAGCGTTTGCGCAACTAATTAAAGCGGCTGATTTAATTTCTTCGTTAATTAAGTGCAAGGCCGAGGTAAACGCCGGTAACACAGAATTTGCCCAGGCCATTGCCGATGTCGAGCAGCGTTTAGCGGCAATGGCCATGCCCGAAGTTGATTATTTTATTCATACATTTTTGCCCAGCTTTGATTTAACGCTCGATGAGTTAATAACCCGTAGCGAATAAAGCTTAATCATTAGCGCTATAAAACGGCTGTTATCATGCAGGTCACATAGCGCCCCTAAATAGCTAATAAGAGAAATTCGAAGTGCCAAGAGCTCATTTACCACTGCCTTTAATCATTAGTGTATTACTTGCCCTATCGCTGCCTGCTTCGGTGACAGCACAGCAGGCGGCTGATGTGGCTGCTGTTAATATTAATCCTGTTGATACTGCGCGCGCGGTTAACGCCAATGCTGAACCGCATAACTGGTTGCTGCACGGGCGTACTTATAGCGAGCAGCGCTTTAGTCCGTTGCAAGAAATTAATACCGAGTCAGTCAGTGAACTAGGTTTGGCCTGGCACTTTGAAACCGGCACCACACGCGGTTTAGAGGCATCACCGATTGTCGTCGATGGACGGATGTATACCACCGGCCCCTGGGGCGTGGTGTTTGCGCTGGATGCAAAAACGGGCGAGCAGCTTTGGTTTTACGACCCCGAAGTCGATAAGTCGCGTGGCTATTATGCCTGCTGCGATACCGTGAATCGCGGTGCTGCGGTTTGGGGCAATAAAGTCTATGTCGGCACGCTCGACGGTAGGTTGGTGGCAATTGATGCCATAAGCGGCGAGTTGGTGTGGGAGACTTTAACCTTTGATCTTGACCAGGCTTACACCATTACTGGTGCACCAAGAGTTGTCGATGGCAAAGTCATTATCGGTAACGGCGGCGCCGACTTCGGTGTGCGTGGTTATGTGACAGCATACGATGCTAATAATGGTGAGCAGCTTTGGCGCTTTTATACCGTGCCGGGTAATCCTGCCAATGGTTTTGAGTCTGAGGCGTTGGCGCGCGCAGCAGAAACCTGGAACGGCGAGTGGTGGAAGCTCGGTGGTGGCGGTACAGCCTGGGATTCTATGGCCTATGACGCTGAGCTGAACCAGCTTTATATTGGTGTTGGCAATGGTTCGCCCTGGAACAGTTATGTTCGCAGCCCCGAAGGTGGCGATAATCTTTATTTGTCTTCGATTGTTGCCCTTAACCCCGATACCGGTGAGTACCTGTGGCATTACCAGACCACGCCCGGTGAGCGCTGGGACTACACCGCCACTCAGCATATGATTTTGGCCGACCTGCCGATTAACGGCATTAACCGTAAGGTGCTTATGCAGGCGCCCAAAAACGGGTTTTTCTATGTGATTGATCGCAGCAATGGCCAGCTGATTTCAGCCCAGCCTTATGCACGGGTTAACTGGGCCAGTCATGTCGATCTGGAAACCGGCCGCCCGGTATTAACCGATGTTGCCGACTATCGCGATGAGCCACAGTTTACTTTGCCTTCGATGGTCGGTGCGCATAACTGGCACCCCATGGCCTACCACCCCGAACACCAGCTGGTTTATATTCCTGTGATTGAGCAGGGCTACAAATTTGAAGCCAACGATGAGTATCACCACGAAGGCAGTTTGCATACCGGTGTAATGATGGCCATGGGCCGGGCCGACCCCTTGTTACTCCGTGCCGCCCAGCGCGCCACGCATATTGGTTCTATTGTAGCCTGGGATCCAGTGCAGCAATCCGAACGCTGGCGCGTAGACTTTGATCGCCCCTGGTCAA
This sequence comes from Pseudomonadales bacterium, assembly GCA_965659815.1. Taxonomy (GTDB): domain Bacteria; phylum Pseudomonadota; class Gammaproteobacteria; order Pseudomonadales; family UBA7434; genus UBA7434. The sequence continues at coordinate 44,571 of CBFHXO010000003.1, read as the reverse complement.
TGAGTATGCTGGCCACGGCCGGTAACCTGGTATTTCAGGGTACTCATGATGGCTGGCTTAAAGCCTATCGCGCCGATACCGGCGAGTTGCTTTGGCAGGGCCAAACCCAAATAGGCACCATGGCCCCACCCGTCACTTATTCGGTTGATGGCGAGCAGTATGTGGCAGTCATGGCTGGTTGGGGCGGCTTTATGGCCATGATGGGCGGCGGTAATATTGAATATACTCAGAGTAAGGGGCGGGTGCTGGCATTTAAACTGGGCGGTGATGCGGTGCTGCCACCAACGGTTATGCGGCCCGTTATGCCTGAGCCACCGGCCTTAACTGCCACCGATACAGAGCTGGATACCGGTTACCAGCTGTATTCGACTCACTGTGGACGCTGCCATGGGCCAGGCGCGCAAAGCGGTGGCCTGGTGCCAGACTTGCGCTATATGAGCGCCGAAAGTCACCGAATTTTTGATGCGATTGTTATTGGTGGTATCTACGCCGACCGCGGCATGGTCAGTTTTGCCGACCAGCTGACCATTGAGGAGTCTGGTCTGGTGCATCAATATATTATCAGTGAGATGCATGCGTACAAGGCTATGGAGCAGCGCCCCGACTGGTGGAACCGGCTAAAGCTATGGGTCTTTGAAAAAGTGGTTCGATTGGCCTCTTGATCACCAACAAGCATTGTTTTTCATGAGTCGCACGGTAGAATGCGATGCTGTAAATCGCCAGCATTGTGCTGGTATCACTAGCTTTGAAAACCAGGAATTAACCAATGAGTGATCTACCATCAGAACTGCGTTATGCCTCCAGCCACGAGTGGGCGCGTCTTGAAGAAGATGGCACCGTTGTGGTTGGTATTACCGATCATGCGCAGAATCAGTTGGGTGACGTTGTTTATGTCGAGTTGCCCGATATTGGCCAGGTATTATCTTCGGGAGAAGAAGCCGGTGTCGTTGAGTCGGTAAAAGCAGCCTCAGATGTCTACGCGCCAATCTCGGGTGAGGTGCTTGCGGTTAACGAACTGCTTGAAGACGAGCCCGAAACCGTGAATAGCGAACCTTATGAAGATGGCTGGTTTTACAAGCTGCAACCTGCCGATGCCGGTGAGCTCGACGCACTGCTTAATGCCGATGCTTATGCAGAGAGTATTGAAGACGAAGATTAAATACAAGCTCAAACAAAAGGGCCCCTTATTAGAGGCCCTTTTTTATCTCAGCCTCTTTTGTGCAAAAATTAAAACTTGATTGATAAGGCAAAACTATGAAATTTTATAATTCGCTTGGTCCAAACCCCCGTGTTGTCAGTATGTTTATTGCCGAAAAGGGCATTGAAATTGAAACCATTGATGTCGATATTATGTCTGGCGAAAACCGCCAGCCTGAATACCTGGCCAAAAATCCTGGTGGCCAAACGCCTGCGCTGGAAATGGCTAATGGTGAAATCATTGGTGAGATCACAGTGATTTGTGACTACCTGGATGACAAATTTCCCGGCACCTCTTTAATGGGTGACACGCTGGAAGAAAAAGCGCAAACCCGCATGTGGTGCCGACGCATTGATTTAAAAATTGGCGAGCCAATGGCCAACGGTTTTCGCTTTGGTGAAGGCCACGATTTGTTTAAAGATCGCATGCTGGTATGTCCTAATGCATCAGCCGATTTAAAAGCCATGGCGCAAGATGGTTTACAATGGCTAGACCCATTGTTAACCGGTGAATTTATTTGTGGCGATCGTTTTACCGTTGCCGATATTTACCTGTTTTGTTTTCTGGATTTCTTTGCCGCGATGGGCCAAACCGTTGACCCGGCATTGAAAAATGTTAATCGATGGATGGAAGGCTTACGTGCACGGCCCAGTGTTGAAGCCAGTATTCACCACTCGCAGCGCTAAGCGCTAGCGACTGGTTGAAGTTTATCGTATGGAACTTTTGCGCTTCGGGCTGTTTGCGTTTTAATGCAGGGCCCTTATCCTTTAAAGGTTAAAGGCTTGGTTGAACCTTTGTCTATGTGTGTGCACAGTAAAACTGATGCGCATATCTCCCGACAGATTGCAGAACACGGTGAATGGGAGTCGTACGAAACCCAATTATTGTTAGCGCATCTATTTCCTGGCGCCGTATTTGTCGACGTTGGCGCCAATATCGGTTACTACAGTATTATTGCTTCAAGCCTGGTTGGTGATCGCGGTCGGGTATTTGCATTTGAGCCAGAGCAAGATAATTACACCTTGCTCAAAAACAATGTTGAGTTGAATACGCTAAGTAACGTTACTGCTGTACGTGGCGCGTTAAGTGATCATAAGGGCGGGGGTTATATTTATCTTAACGAAGAAAATCGTGGCGATCATCAAATCTATCAACAGTCTGGTCATTCACAGGCAAGGGCCAGTCAGCACATTCAACTATTCAATGGTGCGCAGTTTTTAACTGGCTGCGAGCCACCGGTCAGTCGCATTGATTTTTTAAAGGTCGATACTCAGGGTGCTGAGGCCGTGGTAATGGCTGGCCTGTTACCGCTGCTGAAGGCCAGCTTGCCCGATATCAAAATCATTCTTGAGTTTACGCCGTTCAGCTTACGCCAGGCTGGTTCCAGTGGTATGGCTTTACTCGACCTGGTTGCCGGATTGGATTTACCAATGCAACTGATTGATCATATTGGTCATTCGCTCATACCCATTAGCTATGAGGAAATGCAGCAGTGGATTTTGGCAACTGATGCCGATACAGACAATCAAGGATTTATTAATCTGCTAATTTCTCGATAGAAAGCTTGTGCACGGTGCAGCTGCATTTAGGCTCGTGTCTCGTTTGTTTTTGAGTAGATTGGTTTATCTGATGCCGTTCGATCTTATTGCTGCTATGAAAACAGATTGTCTGGCGGTTTGCTGCGTGCATCCGTAATGCTGGTGTTTATATCAAATGCCCAGTTTGTTGGCGAGCTGATTGTTGTGGTCGCTTAGCACTTCAAATTCGACCTGGTTTTTTGTTGGGTGTCGAGCGAGTCGTCGGCTTTTTGTGGAGAAATGGCGACCAGCTGGCCGCCGACCGCGGTAATATCGGGTAGTAATTTCTGGTAGGCCTGAAGCTCAAAGTTGCAATAAGGGCATCAGCCACCGCGATAAAAGTCTATGAGTAACGGCCCATTGGTCAGCAGTTCATTAAGCGATACAGCGTTGCCGGTAGCATCGCTTTAGTTGAAGTCAGGGAAAGTGAGCGTCAACGCCCAGCGTGCGTTTGGCAACAACGCTAGCAACTAAGCGATCAATCGCAGACTGCAATTGGTTTTGCATATCGGCGGGCATACCCCGGCTATTTGTGCGCTAAAAGCGGTGAGTGTTTCAGTGAGTGAGGTATTAATCATGGTGTATCCGTGAGCTAATGAGTGCTCTGGCTTGTATCGACGTAAATTTACTGTAGTAGTGGCAACGCATAAGCGGTCAGAAATCCGGTAAGCCAAAGCGCGGCTGAAACAATAATAAACCGACGATTGATTCTATCGGCACGCTCACAGGCCGCAGCCAACTCAGGGTCGATTGGACAGCTGCGCCCAGGGCGATAAACCGCCCAGTGCGCAGCTGCAATCAGCAGGCCCGAAAAAATAAATAGCCACAGCTTGTGCTGGCTCAACGCAATTAACCAGGGTGCTGCCGCTGCAATACTTGCTACGGTCGCACCTAAGCCTAGCGTGACCAGTGCAATTGGCAGTGCGCAGCATAATAATGTGCCGGAGGTCGTTAGTAATAGTAACCAGCGCCATGAACGAGGTTTTTGCATAGTGCGCTCCACTAAAATACCAGCCCAATACCGAGGGTGATTGAGTCGCCGCGCCAGTCTTTGTCGTTGTCTAGTGCTGCGAACTTATATTCTGCCCGGGCAATGATATTGCGCTTAAAATAAACTAATACCGGGCCGGTAAGTATTCGTTGGCCGGAGTCGGATTCTTGCGCTGAAATATCCCATAACGTAAACCAGGACGAGCCGCGGTCATCCGCATAGGAAACCCCCCAGTTAATATCGACGCCGAGAGTGTCATCGAGTGCATAGACATCGTAAAGCGTATAGATCTTTTTCGACTCGGAACTATAGCTTACACTGAGTCCAGCGTCCCAGTCGTTATCTTCGCTGGTGCTACTGCCGGTCGGCATTCTGAGCGAAGGTGTAATGCTCCAGTTGGAGGTGAACGCACCGTCATTTTTATAGTGTTTAAGCGGTACTGCAATAATCGCATTGCCAGAACCGCTGTCGTATCGATCGCTGTGGCTTTCAATGTTTGGTAACTTTAGCGTTACTCTCACTGAGGATGTAAAGGTATAGACGCCCTCGAGCCAGCTAGTGGTTTTGTTGTCAGTATGTTCAATACGGGTTTGAAAGCCATAGCCATTGTTCCAGCGCGGTGCCATATCCATGACCGGCTGGTGGGCTGCCACCAACTCACACAGCAGCATAAGTAAGATAGCGATACATGTAGTGCGTGTTTTACACAAGATAGAGCTCGATAAAAAATAAGTCATAGCTCTACCTCTACATGTTCGCCATTAGCATTGATTTTCCATAACGACACGGGTTTATAGCCGCCAGATTCAATAGCTTTAAACAGGGCTTGTTTGTCCAGTTTTGCATTGTCGCGGACCGCAATAGTCACCATTTGGTTTTCGATTTTTACGTCGACACCGTTGTCCAGCTGGGTGTGGTCGATAAAGTTGAGTTTTCTTACTTTTTTAGCAACGCCGTAAGAGCAAAACTCGCAAACAATGCCGTGAACATAAACGGCAAATTGTGCCGCCGATACGGGGGTCATTAGCGCTAGCTGAAGTAGCGCTAACGTAAATAAACGTTTAAACATAGAATCACCTTGCTGTTAAATAATAAATTTGCAGATGCAAAATTGTCTAAGCAAGGTTGGTGATGGGGGGCCTGAAGGGTTGGACAGGATGCTTGGATATCAGTTGAGCGATTGAGGTGTTAATATCAGCGCCTGCGTGGCCGCTGGGAGTATCAATAAAAAATAGTGGTGCAGCAAGTAGCAAACAGCTGGCACAGCATTGCCCGTTCTCGGTATTTGCGATGTCTTTCTGGTCGGGGTTGGCGATGTTATTTGAATTAGCGTCAGAAGCTTTGCCGTGGCAGGGTGGGTCGGCAAGCTCCACGGTGGTTGGGCTTGAATCGATGTCTGATTTGATATCAATGCAGCACAGTGATGCGCTCACAGAAGTGCTTGCTAAAAACATGAACAATACAGCGCAACCACTATTGGCTGCCTGTGGCCGTTTACCTGCCGGATATGTGTTGTTAGTTGTCGCATAGTCAATATTGACCGCAAGCCGGTGATAAGTTCAGTTACTACGTTATTTTATCGCAGGGTAAAGGTCAACCCCTTTTGTGTGTTGCGGTTGGTTTTTTAAGGTTTGCTGTTTGCCGTAACACGCTGATATTCTAGCGGCTATTTCGATTTAACGATTTAATTCAATTATTCGTTTTAATGTAAGGCTGGGCGTGCACATAATGAAACCCTGCAATCAATGCGGCAAGTGTTGTATTCGCTATGGTGGCAATGACTTATCGGCGAGCGAGCACGATCTTGAAAGCTGGGCGTACTACCGCCCCGATATTTATGCCTATGTGAAAGACAATCGTCTTTGGTATGACCCTGTCAGTGGCGAGGCGCTGGCACGCTGCCCCTGGTTGCAGGAGTCGCAGAGCGAGCAACAGCAGGGTCAAGTAAAGTATAGTTGCAGTATTTATGCTGACCGCCCGGAAGACTGCCGCTTCTACCCCACCTTAATTGATGAAATGATTAGCGATGAATGCGAAATGCTTGAGGTTGTTGATTTACGTTCGCCCCGGCGCGCCCAGCGTGCGCTCGATACCTTAATGGCTGATAGCAGGCCGCCCGTTAAATAGCGTAATAACATTAGTGCGATAAAAGTTAGGCGATAACAGTCACGATAAAAATAAGGCAATAACAATGGTTAAATTATTTCTGCTCATACTGATTAGTGTTGGTTTCACCGTAGGCGGGGTAATGCACTTTACTCATGATGCCGATTTAGCTGCTATAACGCCGCTGCCATTTGCGCTGGAAATTGTTTGGATCACCGGTGTGATGGAATTTTGTTTTGTAATATTCTTGTTGTTGCCGCGCTATCGTGCTGCGACGGGTTTATGGTTAAGCGTATTTTGTCTGTTAGTGCTAACAGCCAACATCTATATGGCAGTTAATAATATTCCGATGTTTGGTGAGCAGGTAGATCCGGTTATTGCCTGGCTGAGAATACCGATGCAATTTGTACTAATCGCCGGCATTCTCTATGCATCCGATGGCTGGACGCATTGGAAAACCTTCGGGTCGAAAAGTTTTCTGCGGCTAGGCTAATGGTTTGTGCGTGGCTCTTGTGTTGTGGGTGCAGGTTTCTTCTTAAGCGAAAATATGGGCCACCAAAGTTGCTGGTACCAGAGATAGTCGGGGTCGCCTTCGATGCCGATATCGGTTTGCTGACTATGCGGTAATTTGGCGGTGCCAAATACATGATCCCAAAACAGCAAGACCGGCGCATAATTGCCCATAGGCTGAGCATTTTCGCCAAAGCCATGATGCGCGTGATGAGCATCGGGTGTAGTTATCAAATGCTCAACCACCCAAATCAGCGGTTTTAATGCTTTGATTTTGTATAGCGGTAAATCCCAGCGAATTTCGGTATGCGTCAAGAAATTCAGCACTGCACGAAACGCCCACCAAACCAAAAATACATCCAGCAAGCCCATATAAATTGCCACCGCCGATACATAATTAACCGGCATTAATAATTGCCAGAACACATTAATGCGGCTATTGACCATAACACTCATGGCTTTAGCCGAGTGATGCACGCGATGAATATTCCATAGCGGCTCCCATTCGTGCGCGATGCGGTGATACCAGTAGTGAATAAAATCCTGAATAAATAAAAACGCAATCAGGGTTGGCCAGAAAGGCAAATGTGCCAACGCATTTTGATGGCTGGGTAGCAGCCACGCGGCGGCAGTGGCCAGTGCCAGTGCAAACAGCGGGCGAATAAAGTTTTCCTGGGCCAGGCTAATCACATTAATAACCCAGTCATTTAGCGATACCTTGCTGTGGGCATAGGTGCCCCGTAGCACCTCCAGTACAAACAGGCTTAGCATGGTAATGAGAGCGATATTTTCCAGGTTCATGGTGGTGTGATGCCTGAGATTAAGGTTACGCCTAGGAGGCGGACGTTATTGTCAATCGAATCGAATTTTATATCGGTTACACTAGCTGGGTTTAAAACTAATGTAATGTTGATGTCTACGGTACTTCCATGGAATTGTCTATACGCCTAACCTTAGTCGTTATTTTGTTTTGGCTTGGCGGTTGTACTGGTGTACCCAGGAATATTGATCCGGTACAGGACTTTGAGCTTGAACGCTATCTAGGCAAATGGTACGAGATTGCGCGATTGGATCATTCGTTCGAATCTGGGCTGTCACAGGTTGCCGCAGATTACCAGCGCCGGGATGATGGCGGTGTAAGCGTGCTTAATCGGGGCTATTCAAACCGTAAGGGTTGGGATAGCGCACAAGGCAAAGCGTATTTTGTTGGTGATAAAAGTACAGGGCATTTAAAGGTTTCGTTTTTTGGCCCATTTTATGGGTCATACATTATTTTTGAGCTCGATAAGCGAGACTATCAATATGCATTTGTCACCAGTTATAACAAAGAATTTTTATGGTTTTTATCTCGCACGCCTACGGTGAGTGAAGAGTTAAAAGAGTATTTTATCCGTCAGGTCAAAGCCAGGGGCTTTGATATTAGCGAGCTCATCTTTGTCGAGCATTCGATCAGTCAATAGTGTTGAAGTGTAGCCATTATCAACCGGGGTTTTTATGCTGTTAGAAAATAAAATTGGTCTAGTCACCGGTGGTGGTGATGGTATTGGCCGGGCGACTTGTATTGCCTTTGCCAAAGACGGTGCCAAAGTGGCAGTGGCGGATATACGCCTTGAGATGGCTGAGCAAACAGTTGGCTTAATTGAAGCGATGGGCGGCGAGGCGATTGCGATTAAGGCCGATGTTTCCAGTGCCAGTGAAGTCGAAGCCATGGTAGATGCTACCGTTGCACATTTTGGTCGGCTCGATTGTGTGTCGAATAATGCTGCTGGTGGTGCCAGCTTTGCGATGCTACCGGATATGGAAGAAGCACGCTGGGACCGCACTCAGGAAATCTGCCTAAAAGGCGTTTGGCTGTGTTTAAAGTATGAAATCCCTGTCATGTTAAAAACCGGTGGTGGTGCCATTGTCAATATGGCATCGCTCTCTGGCGTGAGAGGTGAAGCGATGCAGTCGCCGTATAGCGCGGCAAAGGGCGGGGTTATTGCTTTAACCCGTACCGCTGCTGCCGAGTGGGCGCGCGATGGTATTCGGATTAATGCCATTAACCCTGGCGGTATTCGCACCGAGGGTATCAAGCGGTACTTTGAAAAAGTGCCCGGTGCAGAAGCTAACACCGCCGGCGTCCATGCTATGCGTCGCCTGGGTGAGCCCGAAGAAGTTGCCGATGCGGTGTGTTATCTGGTATCTGACCGTGCGTCGTTTATTACTGGCACAACGCTTGATGTCGACGGCGGCATTATGGTTAACCCGCATACCATTTAACGGCACGATACGCGAACAAAGCCGACTCATAACTTCACTATTCAGGCGACTCGTATAATGACACAAACACTGGCCACCCAACTGCTGCGCTGGCGCTATTTGCTAAGTATTATTTTAATTGCCATTGCTGCCTGGTTGACCTCGGCCATGGGCAGTTTTGGCTTTAGTGCCGACTTTCGAATTTTCTTTGACGACGATGACCCGTTGCTGGTGGCCTATGAGTCGATGGAGAAAGAGTTCACCCAGTCTTACACGCAAATTTTTGTATTAGAGTCGGAGCGGGACGATTTATTTAGCCAAAAAAAGATGGATGGCATTCAGTGGTTTAACGAACGAGCGTGGCGCTTGCCGTTTGCCACACGTGTTGTTTCGGTAGCCAATCACCAGCACACCTCGGCTGAGGGTGACGACTTATGGGTTGAAGATCTTTTTGACTTTCCTGCTGAGTATAGCGATCAGCAGGTGGCCCATGCCCGCGATATCGTACTCAATGAGCCGGAGCTGGTTGACCGGCTGATTAACGATAGAGGCGATATAGCGCTGGTTATTGTTTACCTCGATATTGCCGAAGACCAGCAGCACGAAAAACCTGCGGTTATGGTGGCGAGTCGTGAACTGGTTGAGGAATTTCAGTCGCTTTATTCGGGGTTTAAAGTACAAATTAGCGGTCAGCTTGCGGTAGATGCCAGCATTACTGAAATTGCTGAACGCGACGCGGTGAATGTTGAGCTGCGCATGTTTATTTGCCTGCTGGTATTGCTGGCGTTTTTTTTACGTTCCATTGCTGCAGTGGTTGCGGGCCTTGCCATTATGCTCACCAGCGTTGCCGCGGCAACCGGGTTTTTAGGTATGGTTTATACCGATTTCAACGGTATAAATCTGAGTACGCCGTATATTGTTTATATGATGGCGATTCTTGATTGCGTGCATATATTGTCGGCCTACTTTAGTCGGCTGAATATGGGTATGGATAAATTCAGTGCCATGCACGACAGTTTAACCAAGAACATTGAGGCACTGTTTATTACCAGTATTACCACCGCTGCAGGTTTTATGGCAATGAATTTTGCCGAGTCGCCGCCGCTGCGTGAATTTGGTAATGCAACGGCGTTTGGCGTGATGTTTGCCTTTTTGTGTTCGATCACTATTATCCCGGCAATAATGTTGCTGCTGCCGGCAAAAAAAGTTACGCGGCCACCGGTCGCTGGTCTGGTTGGTTTGTCGCAGCGATTGTTTAAGTCGCATTCGCAATGGTACTTACCTATTGGCTGGCTGGTTATTGCGATTATGGTGCCATCGGCATTGCTGAATTCGCCTAACCATCATTCTATGTCGGCCTTTCACGAAGATGCACCTATCAGGGTGGCCACCGAGTTTCTCGATGAGGAATTATCGGGCACCGAAATGATTGATTTTCTGGTTAGAGCCAGCGGTCCGGGTGAAATCGTCGACCCGGAGTTTTTGCAGACGGTAGATGGCTTTGTGAGCTGGGTGGAAACCCAACCTGAGGTATTAAAAGTCAGCGGTTTTCATCAGGTAATTAAACGGCTGAATAAAACCATGCATGGCGATGAGCAAGCCTATTATCGCATCCCCGATGAACGTCGCGCGGTGGCAGAATACCTGCTGGTGTACGAGTCCAGTATTCCTGAAGAGCTGGATTTACAAGACAATATTAATATCGATAAAAGCGCATTGCGTATTACAGTTATGCTGAAAATGCTAAGCAGCACAGATTTGCTGGCGTTTAACCAGCGGGTGCTTGAAAAACTCGAAACGCTTAAACCCGGTATTGTCGATTTTGAAAGTTCAAGCCCGCCGTTAATGATGGGTTATGTTGCACAGTCAAATATTGTCAGCATGCTATGGGGTTGCCTGTTTGTCGCGGCCTTTGTGTGTATCAGTATGATTATTGCGTTTCGATCGGTACGCCTGGGTATGCTGTGTATGATACCCAATCTGTTGCCGGCGATAGTGGCTTTTGGTATTTGCGGTTTATTGATAGGTGAAATTGATCTGGGTACAGCAATGATATTTAGCATGACGCTGGGCGTGGTGGTGGATGACACCATTCATTTTGTGGTCAGCTATCGCAGGCTGCGTATCGATGGTGGCTTGTCACCACAGGCAGCGGTACACGAAACCTATTCGCTGGTAGGGCGGGCAATTATTATTACCAGCTTGGTACTTTGTATTGGCTATATGATTCCGGTATTTACTGCTGAGCTGCGTATGAATGTACAAATGTATGCCTTGTCGGTGGTATGTATCGCAACGGCAATGATTGCTGACCTGTTCTTTTTGCCAGCGTTGCTAATTAAAACCGATAAGGACTGACTTTTGTTTGCACCGGGTCAATACACTCAAGCCCACTTGTGCGGCCGCGGTCTGGTTGCTGCGCTAGGGTTGTTGTTTGCGCAGTCAGCGCTGGCTGAATCGACGCGGTTTGAAATCCGTCATGAACTGGGTTTGGAATTCAGGCAGTTCGCCCAGCCCAGCGACTATGTCGACCATAATCAGGACGCATCGCTTAGCTGGCAGGGACGTTTTGCATACGACAGACTCGATAGCAGCGGTCGCCTGAAAAATAATTTTACCGTAGTGCCTTTTGTGCGTTACAACAGCCAGGACAGCGAGCGATCACGCTTTGATTTGCAATCGCTCAGCTGGACTCATATCAACCGCAATTGGGAGTTGCGTAGCGGTGTGCGCACGCTGAGTTGGCGCACAACCGAGTCGATACATCTGGTTGATATTATTAATCAGACAGATTTAACTGGCGATGTCGATGGTGAAGACAAGCTCGGTCAGACAATGGTTAACCTGGTGTGGAGTGGCAACTGGGCCAGTGTCGAGTTGTTTTTGCTGCCGGGCTTTCGCGAGCGTTTGTTTCCAGGTGACGATGCGCGTTTGCGCAGCCCGCTGGTATTTGCGGTAGACGATTCAATGTATGAGTCTGGCGCCGAGCAATGGCGCACCGATGCGGCAATGCGCACCACATTCTTGCTTGGTGACTGGGAGCTGGCCATTAGTCACTTTTCGGGTACCTCGCGCGAGCCTTTGTTACTGCTGGGCGGTGGTGCATCAGCCAATGCGGCCACATTAATACCTTACTATCCAGTCATTGAACAAACCGGGCTGGAGGTTCAATATGCGGCGGGCGATTGGCTTTGGAAATTTGAGGGTATTGCGCGCTCGGGTTTTCGCTTACCACTGCATTTGCAAGCGCAGGCAGCGCAGCGCAACCAGGGGCAGTTTGTCGCTGCTGCCGCAGGCTTTGAGTTTACCTGGTCTGGCCTGGGCGAGACCGGTTACGATTTAGGTGTTTTAACAGAATACCTGTGGGACCAGCGGCGAAACGAGTTATTTGCCAATGATATTTTTTTAGGGCTTCGATTGGGTCTTAATGATATCCAGGGAACCGAACTGCTGTTAGGCGCTATAGCCGATATTGATCATGAAGAAGCGCTGGCGTTTATTGAGTATAGTCGCCGCTTTGGCGATAGTGCCCGCGTCGATGTAACGGCGCGGGTTTTTGATGCGGCGGGTAATGCACAAACGCGTATGCGCGACAGCGATTTTTTTGATTTGCACAACGACGATTACCTGTCGATCACATACACACATTATTTTAATTAATCAACAATTCCGGGTCGGTAAAAATATGTTGAAGCAGTTGATCTTGCCAGTGTCTCTGGCTGGTGTGTTAAGCGCAGCGGCGGTATTTGCCGAAGCCGATTTAACGACAGCGTCGGGGTCTACCAGTGCGGAGTCGTCTGCGCCCAATCAGGCCTATAGCATTATGGCCGAGGCCGAGCGCCGGGATAACGGCTGGCAAGATAGTGCGGCAGATATGCAAATGATTATTCGCCGAGGCGATGGCCGCGAGGTGGTGCGCGAAGTTAAAACCCAAACCCTCGAGGGTGATGGTGGGCGCGACAAAGGCCTCTCATTTTTTCACAAGCCGCTGGATGTTAACGGTACGGTGTTTCTCACCCATAGCTATCCGTTAAAGCCCGACCATCAATGGATTTACTTGCCGTCACAAAACCGGGTTAAGCGCATTAGCTCCAAGCGGCAAACCGGCCGTTTTATGGGTAGTGAATTTACCTTTGAGGACATGGCGGCTTTTGCGCTGGAAAAAAACACCTATCAATATTTAGGCGAAACCGAGTGTGGAGAGCCTTTGCAGCCCTGCCATATTATTGAAACACGTTCCAAAGATCGTTACAGCGGTTACGAGAAAGCGGTGAGTTATATGGATAAGGCCGAGCTACGCAACTGGAAATCGGAGCTCTACAGTAAGCGCACTGGTAAGTTGGCCAAAACCATGACGGTAAAGAGTTACCAGCAATATCTCGATCAATACTGGCGACCTGATGAGCTAACCATGCGTAACGAAACCACTGGCGCAACCACGGTGTTAAGGTGGAGCAACCAGCGATTTCGCGTCGGCCTTGACGAACTCGATTTTAGAAAATCGGCACTCGAGCGAAGGCAGTAGTAGTGCGTAACTTAATAGCGGTTAAAACAGTATCTAAAGCATTAGCCAAAACATTAGTTATGATAATAATGCAGCCGCTTGTGTAAGCATTTTGCGCTAACTGGTTTTATTAGTGGCGACCAGCCAAGCGGCATGGATAATGGCGGAGATGCCACCTAACAGTGTTAGCACAATATTAATAAAATTTTTTTTTGGTGGCGCCAATTTACAAAAACGCACCCGCCGGCGAAAGAATAATAGCGACAATCAGGTTTAAAATATTCGAAACAGTATCCCCTTTGTTAATACACCAACGGGGTTAGTGATTTAACCAAAGTGCCATGGTTTTGCCACGGCTATTCGTCAGTGTCGATAAAATGAACGAGTCGTAAACGACAGGGCGTAAAGAATCAATTACACTAGCCTGCGCATTCGGCTAATACTCACCACACACGATCTATTATTTACGAGGTAAAAGCATGGGCCATTACGCAATGACCGGGGGAGCAACTGGTATAGGAAATGCAATCAAACAGCAGTTAATCGCACAGGGCCACAAAGTGACCGTGGTAGACATTAAGGATGCTGATATCGTTGCTGATTTATCTACTGCTGAGGGTAGGCAGTTGGCTGTTGATGGGATAATGTCGGCAGCGCCCGACGGTCTGGATGGTTTTGTGCCTTGCGCTGGTGTTGGCCCACAAGTTAAGCCGGCATCGTTGGTCGGCAAAATCAATTACTTTGGTGCGCTGGCGGTCACCGAGGGTGTTAAACCGTTGCTGGCCAAAAAGAAGGGTGCGATTGTGATGATTTCATCAAACTCTGCGCCTATGGGGTATGACCAGACGGTGACTGATTTAATGTTATCTGGCGATGAAGCCGCAACCTCGGCCAAGTTGGATGAAATCGGTGATGGTCAGCTTGCCTATGGTGGCGGTAAATATGCAATCAGTTGCTGGTTGCGCAAAGCCTCAGCGGCTTATGCTGCCGAGGGTATTCGTTTAAATGCCGTTGCACCGGGTTTTACCTCCACACCGCTCACTGATGCGGGGTTAAATGACCCGCAGTTTAGTGATGTGATGAAGGATTTTGTTGCATCGATTCCGGTTGGCAGGAGCGGCCAGCCGATAGATATTGCCGAGGCTGTTTGCTTTTTGCTTGATGAGCAGCGCGCTGGTTTCATTGTTGGTTCGGTGTTGTTTGTTGATGGTGGTCATGACGCGATGTTTAGGCCCAACCAGTTCTAGCTTAAGCAAGCAATTCTGTTTATCCAGTTTATGGGGCCCGGTGCAATGCCGGGCATCTGGACTAAAGCCGGCCATGTTTAACTTGAAAATGTTTAAAAAGCTAATGTTTAAGCAGCGACTTTTCCAGCAGTTAATGTTTCCGATACGCTGTTCGTAACAGCTTCTATTGAATTCGCTTTGGTCTGGCATCCAATCGTAAGCTTTTGGCGTAAATTCACATGTGGCTGGCGCGTCCTATGATATTCATTATTAATCATTGCCGTTAAACTGCCCGTTTTAGGCACGATTGCCTTCTGGGTTGACAGTGCTGACCAATAATTTAACTCACTTGTTATGGAGATTATTGCGATGATCGCAAGAACCATTTTTGACTCTGACTATGAAATGTTCCGCGACAGCGTAAGACGTTTTTTAGAAGCCGAAGCTGAGCCATTTCACGAGCAGTGGGAGAAAGACGGGCAGGTTGACCGAGAACTGTGGCGAAAGGCCGGCGCGCAAGGTTTTTTGGCGCCTACAGTTGCTGAAGAATACGGTGGTGTTGGTGGTGATTTTCGTTACAACACCATTGCAGTAGAAGAAGTTTCACGTATGGGTTTAACCGGTTTGGGTTGGTCGTTGCACTCGGATATTGCGGTGCCTTATATCATTAACTACGGTACTGAGGAGCAAAAGCAAAAATACCTGCCGGGTTGTGTGTCGGGTGATATTGTCACTGCCATCGCCATGACAGAGCCGGGTGCGGGGTCTGATTTACAGGGTATTAAAAGTACGGCGGTATTGGATGGTGATCATTATGTATTAAATGGTTCCAAAACCTTTATTACTAATGGCAAGCTATCGGACCTGGTGATTGTGGTGTGTAAAACCGACCCTGATGCTGGGGCTAAGGGCACCAGTTTGTTATTGGTTGACGCAGGGCTTGAAGGATTTACCAAGGGCAATAACCTGGTTAAGCTGGGTATGAAGGCGCAAGATACCTGTGAGTTGTTTTTTAATGATGTTCGGGTGCCTAAGTACTGTCTGTTAGGTGAAGAGGGTATGGGGTTTGTATATTTAATGGAGGAGTTACCGCAAGAGCGTTTATCGGTAGCCTTGGGCGCCATTGCTAATGCCGAGTCGATACTGGAGCAGACGGTGGATTATGTGAAGGAGCGAACGGCGTTTAATAAACCGGTGGCGGCGTTTCAGAATACGCAGTTTAAGCTGGCGGAAATGGCAACCGATTTGACTGTGGCGCGGGTGTTTATTGATAGATGTTTGGAGTTGCATTTGGCGGGGGAGTTGGATGCAGTTGCTGGGGCTAAGGCGAAGTTGATGTCGACGGACTTGCAGTGTGAGGTGTTGGATGAGTGTTTGCAGCTGCATGGTGGTTATGGGTTTATGTGGGAGTATCCGGTGGCGAGGGCGTTTGCCGATGCGCGGGTGCAGAGGATTTATGCAGGGACGAATGAGGTGATGAAGTTAATTATAGGAAGAGAGATTTTGAAGTGATGCTTTCGATCCTTGAGAAGGCGAATGCATGGCATTTGATGCAATAAAAAAGGGCCTTTATAAGGCCCTTTTAACTATCGTCTTCTGGTTTAAGCCGCGGCCAGCTGCTCTCTAAACGGCTTAATCAAATTATCCGCATACCAGTTGATCATCTGAACTTTCTCTTCAACCGGCTTATCGTCAGCTTCCATACCGTAAACATCCCTAAACGCAATAATCACCTCGGTAACACCAATCGCATGTAACTGCGTCAAGCCATCGACAGAAAACGAGTCATGCGACATCGCCTGAATTTGAAACGGCAAATGATCCCGGCCATACTCCTTACGGAAAGCATTAAGCTGGTCGATCATTTCCTTATACTCTTCGACCTTACCACCCGCCGCTATCCAACCATCACCCAAACGCGCGGCACGTCGTAACGCGGGCTTGGCATGACCACCTACCAATAAAGGCACATGAAAATCTGGCACCGGCGTCAACTTAATTGGCGCCAAGTTAAATATTTCACCTTCATAACCAAAGTACTCGCCAGACGATAGACCGTTAACAATCTCCATCATCTCATCCATGCGCTTGCCGCGCTTTTCCCAGGCAATTTGCGTGGTTTCAAAATCTTCCGGCCACGGGCTAATACCCACGCCGAAATCAAAACGATCGCCAATTAATGCTGCCATGCTGGTTAACTGCTTGGCAACAACCGCAGGCTGGCGTATTGCTAATTTAATCACCGAAGTAGAAAAACGAATTTTTTTGGTATGCGCTGCTAAGTACGGAATCGCAACAAAAGGCTCGATAAAAGGTACACCATCTAAAAACTCACGCGTACCATCACTGTTGTAAGGATAACAATCTGAACCCTTCTCAGGGTAACAAATACTGTCAGGAAACGTGAACGTGTCGAAACCGGCATCTTCGGCGGCTTGGCACAAGGGTAAATATTGTTCAGAGGGGCACATAGTGGCGTGGAAAGCGAATTTCATAGCGATGTTCTCTTTTTAATAAGTGTTTGCTTAGTGAGTAATTTGCGATCGGCAATGTTGTAGGCCGATCCTCATTAACAGTCCATCTAACGGGTTTACTACAAACTTTATACGAAGCACTGACGCTATTGGATCGACATCAGCGTGGCTCTAAATTTTTGGCAATGTTAGTCAGCTTCTCTGCCAACAATTAGCCAGGGGCGTCTTTATCATCCATTTCGATATAACTCATCAGCGTATCGTGAAAGTGCAAGATACGAATTTCTTGCGCATTGAGATGTAAGTGCTTGAACGCACTAGAGTTCATACCCGCCTGCACACGCGGTAGGTTGTACAGGTCTTCATCCAGTACCTCACCACCGGGTAGCACATCACCAATTTTAAAATCCGGCGTGGCTTTTAAAAACAAGCGCTTTGGCCGCTTGACATCCACCGCTGGCGTGTTGGTCAGGTTAATAAAATCAAATAACATTTTGTTTGGGTCAGTGGGGTGTGGTCGATGCATAAACACCCAGACAAACATCGAGTGCGTATTAAATGTGACATTAGGGAATAAGGTGTAATGAAAGTCATCACACATTTGTGCTTCGTTTAACTCCGAAAAATCAGCGCCCACACTCGGCCCAAAAGCCTTAATTGCTTCGGCAAATGCCGTGCGCGCCTCGGCAGGGCTGCCATCAAAGTTTTCACTATCGATACCCACTCGCTGCAAAAACATTTCCTTAATTTGCTCCGTGACCGTGCCGCTACCCTTGTGCCGCGGACTGGCCTGCACTTCGGGAAAAATCATTCGCGTATGTTTATCGTAACAGTCATAAGTGGTATTGACATCGTCACTGAATGCCATGGTCCAGGTGTGCGTTGCCGCAATATGGTAGGCCTCGTTAAAGGCATCGACACTGGTTTTCCAGTTACAATCGATTTCAATGCTGCAGTCAAAGTCGACTTTCCAGTTTTCAAAGTGGTAGGGGTCTAAGTGCTCTGGTATCACACCTAAATAATCGCCCAGTGAGCCGATATCAGGGTTAAGGCTGATAAAAATAAAACCCGCCCAGGTGTCGCATTTTACGGGTTGTAACTTAAGCTGCTCTTCGGGCAGGCCCTGCGGAAATTTATCGGGATCTAACGCTTTTTTTAAGCTGCCATCGATATCGTATTGCCAGCCGTGAAACTTACAAAAGAAACGTTGCGCATTGCCAATGCCATGATCACACAGCCGATTACCGCGATGCATGCACACGTTATAACGCGCTGCCAACGTACCGTCGCGCTGGCGAATAATTAAAATCGATTCACTGCCAATATCGTAACTAAAATAGTCACCTTCATTGGGGATATCCGATTCTCTGCCGGCCATTAGCCAAACCTTTGTCCACATTTTTTGCCATTCTTGTTGAGCAAAGTCAGTGCTGGTATAGCGCTGCTTGGGAATTGGTTTAAATTCCAGCTGCGGGTCTGGCGCGCGTTCCATAGGTGTTGGCATAATTAGACTCTTCAGTCAGTGTTATCGATAAAGGACATTTCGTTGCGGGACATGTCGTTGCAAGAAATTATGCAAAAAGCGTATCGTGATAGCAAAGCTTGCTAGGGTAGATGACGTAAAGTTTATTTTTACTGCTGAAGCTGTTCTATGGCCCAATGGATATGTTCATCGACTAGCGGCGATATTCCCAGTTTGCTTTGCAAAGCGCTGATTGTGTCGCCGGCCGCTAATCGATCACTGTTGCCAAGCCCCACCGCAATATTGCGTAACCAGCGTTGGTAGCCAATGCGTTTGATGGGCGAGCCATTGGTTCTGCTATCGAATTCTTGCTCGGTCCATAAAAACAATTCAATCAGTTCGGCATTGTCCAGCCCGTGACGCGGGCCAAAATCTTTTTCGCTGGTGGTTTTGGCAAACTTGTTCCAGGGGCAAATCAGCTGGCAGTCATCACAACCAAATACCCGGTTGCCAATGAGCGGCCGCAACGCCTCTGGTATGCTGCCTTTGAGTTCGATGGTGAGATAAGAAATACACTTGCGGGCATCCAGTTCAAAGGCTGCGTTAAACGCATGAGTAGGGCAAATCTCCAGACAAGCGGTACAACTGCCGCAATGTTTGCTTTGTTGTGCTTCGTCAACCGGCAGTGGCAAGTTGGTGAGTAACTCACCCAAAAAAAACCACGACCCTACACGGGAATTAATTAGCATGGTGTTTTTGCCGATCCATCCCAGCCCGGCTTTTTCGGCAAAGGCGCGCTCCAGTACTGGAGCGCTATCGACAAACGGGCGTTGCGATAGCGGTTGGTCGCTTGCAATGCTCTGTTGCTGGCAGTAGTCAATGATATTATCGGATAAGGCTTTTAACCGTTTGCGAATCAGCTTGTGATAGTCACGGCCCAATGCATAGCGGGATATATAGGCCTTGCTAGGATGATCCAGCAGCTTTACCGTTTCAACATCGGGTGGCAGGTAGTCCATACGTGCACTAATCACTCGCAAGGTGTTGGGGTGCAGTTGTGCCGGGTTGGAGCGCAGTGATTCACGCTCGGCCATATAGTGCATTTCGCCGTGCAGTTTTTTTTGCAACCAGTCACGTAAATAGCCACTATGCACGCCGGGGTTGGCGTCGGTAATACCCAGCTGCTGAAAGCCCAGCTCGCGCCCCCAGGTTTTTATTTGCTTTGACAATAGCGCTAATTGCGCTCGTTGTTGATTGTCTTGCGTGGACATGGGCCTGTATTTGGTTACCGGGTTAGCAATTTGTCTGACTATATAATTTACTATATATGTCGATAAAGTTATAAATAAAGGATGAGCGAAATTCTCTCAGACTCTTATAATAGCGCTGCGACACCATAGCATTTTAACCGGGTTCACCAGGAATCACTAACAATGCAAGCAATTGCTGCGAAACTCCCGCCGCACTGGCAGGCAATTGAACAATTGCCACCCGCGCTGTATACCGCCGCTCAGGTGCGCGAGCTGGATGCGCAAGCTATCGCGGTAGGTACGCCCGGTATAGTATTGATGAGCCGCGCCGCGCGAGCGATACTGAGTGCATTGCAGCATCACTGGCCAATGGCTCGCCGAATTGCCGTATTTTGCGGCAGTGGTAATAACGCCGGTGACGGTTACTTAGTGGCACGTCTTGCCACAGAGCGCGGTTTCGACGTGCGTGTTATTGAATTATGCGACGCAGCGCGGCTAAAAGGCGATGCCGCCACGGCTAGGCAATCGTTGGTTGACAGCGGTATTGCACCCGTGCCGATGAGCGACCAGCCGCCGCTGGATGATTATGACCTTATCGTCGATGCCTTGCTGGGGACTGGTCTAAGCGGCAGCGTTAGGCCCAATTTTGCTGAGGCGATTGCTGGCATTAATGCAGCAGCAGCGCCGGTAATTGCCGTCGATGTGCCCTCAGGTATTATTAGCGATACCGGTGCAGTGGCTGGTAGTGGGGCGGTGATTGCTGATCTAACGGTTTCTTTTATTGGCGTAAAGCGTGGTTTGTTTACTGGCGATGCGGTCAATCATGTCGGTAAGCTAAGCTTTGCCGACCTCGGCGTTCAAGTCGATGCCCGCAGCGTCAGTGAGAATTCTGCGAGAGTTGAGCTGAGTCAGTTAAGCCAGTTAATAAAAAAAATACCCGTACGCTCGCGCAATGCTTATAAAAACCAATCGGGCCATTTGCTGATTATTGGCGGTGATTACGGTATGGCAGGTGCGGTGCTATTAACAGCCATGGCGGCGCTGCGCTGTGGTGCTGGCTTGGTCAGCGTGGCAACCCGGCCTGAGCATGTGGGCGTGGTGGTGAGTCGCCAGCCCGATATTATGGCAGTCGGTATTGATAAAACCCGCGCGTTACAAGCGTTGCTTAAACGCGCATCGGCAGTGGTCATTGGCCCTGGCCTGGGCACAGGTCCCTGGTCACAGCAACTATTACAGCAGGTGCGTTCACTGTCGATACCGGTGTTACTCGATGCGGATGCATTAAATCTGGTAGCCCAGACCCCTAGTTTCTTACCTCAGGGCCGGTCGGTATTAACGCCGCATAGCGGCGAGGCGGCGCGCTTGCTCACTGGCTTGGCCAATAGCGCTCTGGTTGCAAGTGCCGACCAAGACTGGACCAATAAAACAGTGAATGCCAATCGCTTTGCCAGTGCTGCTCAATTACAGCAAAGTACTGGCGCCACGGTACTGTTAAAAGGGGCTGGAACAATTGTTGATGCAGGTGCGGTTACAGATCAGTATAACCTCCAAAAACTTTGCCCCTACGGTAGCGGTGCAATGGCAACCGCCGGTATGGGTGATGTGTTATCGGGTGTGATTGGTGCATTAATGGTCCAGGGTTTAGTGCCAGGCGACGCTGCCGAGCTGGGCGCTGTTTTGCATGCAGCTGCGGCTGATTATACTGTGCAGCATCGCGGGCCCCACGGTTTGGCCGCCAGTGATATGCCACAAGCTTTGCGTGCACTGCTTAATAAACTATTGTCAGAGCCAATCGAACCCCAGGCTAAACCAGGGCGGTGGTGCTAATGCTGTTAAGCTATTCCCTCGCAGATGAGGCTGCAACCATTGACTTAGGGGTCGGGCTTACCCGTGCAATTGAAACTGTTGGGCTGGGCGACGGTCTTAACATACACTTGCTGGGTGATTTGGGTGCGGGTAAGACCACTTTTAGTCGTGGAGTTGTGCGCGCATTCGGCCATCAGGGCGCGGTTAAAAGCCCCACTTATACACTGGTTGAACCCTACGAAATCGCTATTGATGGCGGCGTAATCAGGCGGGTTTACCATTTTGATTTATACCGTTTATCCGACCCGGCCGAGCTTGAGTTTTTGGGCTTGGACGACTACTTTAATTCATCATCGCTGTGTTTAATTGAATGGCCAGAACGCGGTGTGGGATTTATGCCGCAAGCGGATATCGAGATTCATCTCGTAGAGCTATCGTCCAAGGCCAGGCAGTTTAACTTTGCGGCGTTGACTGTGCACGGTGAGCAGGTTTTGCGGGCATTAGATAAATACGATCAATAAGGCGCAGCAGTACACAGTAATTATGAAGGCATTTTTAGCCCTGTTAAGTGACGGCAAAGGCAGTTTGCAATCTGCTATAGTCGTTGCGCTGGCCGGTATTTTACTGCTGCTGGCGCCCATGCTAATGGCTGCCGATATCGAAGGTGTTCGGCTTTGGCGTGCGCCCGACCACACCCGCTTGGTGTTGGATTTATCCGATAACGTCAGTTTTAAATACTTCACGCTGACCAACCCCGAGCGGGTTGTCATTGATATCGAGCAGTCATCATTATCGGCCAGCCTGTCCGTGCTGGACTTTGGTAATAGCCCAATTAAAAAAGTTCGCGCTGCTGCGCGCAATGGCAATGACCTTAGGCTGGTGCTCGACCTCAGTGCCAGGGTAAGACCTAATGCGTTTTTACTGAATGCCAGCGCGCAATACAGCGATCGCCTGGTTATTGATTTATACGATAGTGTGAGTAAAAAAGCGGTTATAAAAACCGCGCCAAAAAATAATGGTCGGCGCGATATTATTATTGCCATTGATGCAGGCCACGGCGGTGAAGATCCGGGTGCGGTGGGGCCGAAAAAAAATCGCGAAAAAGCTGTGGTAATGTCGATTGCACGTGCAACCCAAAAGTTATTTGACAAGCAGCCGGGCTATCGAGCGGTATTGGTACGCGATGGCGACTACTATGTTGGTTTAAGCAAGCGCCGCACCATTGCCAGAAAACAGCAGGCGGATTTTTTTATCTCTATTCACGCCGATGCCTTCAAAGATAAAAAGGTCAGCGGTGGTTCGGTGTATACATTATCGCAGCGTGGTGCCTCCAGTGCCTCGGCGCGTTTTTTGGCCGAAGCTGAAAATCGCGCCGACCAAATTGGTGGTGTTGATCTTTCCGATAAAGACGATGTGCTGGCCAGCGTGCTGCTTGATTTAAGTATGACCGCCACACTCGATTCCAGCGTGAAAGCCGGCAAAGCCATTTTAAAACAAATGAAAACTGCAACGCACTTGCATAAAAATACCGTAGAGCATGCAAATTTTGCGGTGCTAAAGTCGCCGGATATTCCCTCGGTATTAATTGAAACCGGTTTTATTTCCAATCCCAAAGAGGCGCGTAGGTTGGCATCGAGTTCGCATCAGCGCAAGTTGGCTAGGGCAATTTTTGCCGGCACGCTCGATTACTTTAACCAACATGCCGTAGAAGGCACCCTGGTTTACTGGCTAAATCATGGTGATGGCGCCGAAACCACAAATGTCGCCAGTGCCGGGCGTTCGCCAGATATCTATAAAATCCGCTCTGGTGACACTTTGTCTGGTATTGCTTATCGATTTTCGGTTTCCCAGTCGGAGTTACGCCGGTACAATAAGATCAAAGGCGACCGAATTAGGGTGGGTCAGGTATTGAGAATTCCACCTCGCTAGCAGTCCAGTCACGCGTCGTACAAATGTTTTTACACCGAGATTAACCGCATAACTAGGGTCGGCCCGGTACAGCATTCACACTATGGCAAAAATTAAAAAACTCGATACCCGGCTCGCTAACCAAATTGCGGCTGGCGAGGTGGTCGACAGGCCAGCATCGGTATTGAAAGAGCTGATTGAAAACAGCCTCGATGCCGGTGCCAGGCAAATCGATATCGAGATTGAGGCCGGTGGTACCAAGCGCGTGCTGGTGCGTGATGATGGCATAGGTATTGCCCATGACGATATGGCAATGGCGCTCGATGCCCATGCCACCAGCAAGATTTATGATCTCGATGATTTAGAAGCCGTTGCCACATTGGGTTTTCGCGGCGAGGCGCTGGCCAGTATTAGCTCGGTGTCGCGCTTGGCGCTCACCTCGAATGCCAGCGCGGATGCTACCGCCGCCTGGAAGGCCGAAAGTGTCGGTCGCGATATGAATATCGAGCTGAGCCCAGCGGCAAGGCCCACCGGCACTTCGGTCGACGTGCAGGACTTATTTTTTAATACCCCGGCCCGGCGCAAATTTTTGCGCAAAGAAAAAACCGAATACAACCATATTGATGAAGTGTTTCGTCGCAATGCGCTGGCAACTTTTGAAACCGGGCTAAGCCTGTCGCATAACGGTCGGGTGATTCACGCACTGCGGCCATGCGCCAATCAGCTGGAACAAGAGCAGCGCATTGCTAAGCTTTTAGGTCAGCCGTTTATCGATAGCGCCCTGCACGTTGATATTGGTCATGCCGACTTTCGCCTTTATGGCTGGGTAGCGCAGCCTGCGTATTCGCGCAGCCAGGCTGATATGCAATACTTTTTTGTCAATGACCGGGTCATTAAAGATAAGGTTATCGCGCACGCCGTGCGGCAGGCCTATCGTGATGTGTTGTTTCACGGCCGCCATCCGGCCTTTGTGTTATATCTCACACTGGACCCGGCGCTGGTTGATGTGAACGTCCATCCGGCCAAGCATGAAGTACGTTTTCGCGATAGCCGCGCGGTGCACGATTTTATTTATCGTAGCTTGCATAAAGTGCTAGCTGATGTGAGGCCGCAGGATAATATCGATGCGGCAGGCGATGCGGCTAATTCGCAGTCGCAGCAAACGAAACAAGATTTTTCAGCGCAAGCACAAGATCAGGTGACTGAACAACAATCAATGGGTTTGGCAGAGCCAGTAGCAGCTTATTCAAACCAGCACTTGAACAACGCTGTTGCCGGTAAGGCTTTTGAGGGTACTGCCAGTGACTCGGATACCCGTGGCGGTGTTGGTGATTTTAGTCGTGAATTTGGTCGCGGGGGCGGCAGTGCTAGTCGTGCGGGCTTTTCGCCAACACACCAGCGACTTTACAGCGTTAATCAAGCAGCTCCGGGTGATGCTATTGATACTGATAGCGAAATACCACCGCTTGGTTATGCAATCGCTCAACTCAAAGGTATTTATATTCTCGCTGAAAATGAAGCGGGGTTAATTGTGGTTGATATGCACGCCGCCCACGAGCGCATTACCTACGAGCGTATGAAAGCGGCGCGCGATGAAGAGGGAATTCAGGCCCAGCCCTTGCTGGTGCCGGTGAGTATGGCATTGAGTGAAAAAGAAGCCGATTGCGCCGAATCCCATACCGAGTTATTTGAAAATTTGGGTTTTGAGTTGCAGCGCGTTGCGCCAGAGTCAATGATAATTCGGCAGATTCCGGTGGTGTTGGCATCTGCCGATGCCGAGTTGTTAGTGCGCGATGTGATTGCCGACTTACTACAATACGGCGCTAGCGATCGCATTATGAATCATATCGATGATATTTTGTCGACCATGGCTTGCCATGGTTCAGTGCGCGCCAATCGCCGTTTGACCATTCCCGAAATGAATGCACTGTTGCGCGATATGGAGCGCACCGAGCGCAGCGGGCAATGTAATCACGGTCGCCCGACCTGGACAGCGATGAGCCTGACCGAACTGGATAAACTGTTTTTACGTGGCCGCTAAAACTACCGCCGCCGCCGATGTCAATCCGCGTCCACCAGCGGTTTTTTTAATGGGCCCAACCGCCAGTGGTAAAACCGCGCTGGCGCTGCATTTAGCCGAGCGTTGGCCGTTTGAAGTGATTAGCGTAGATTCGGCATTGGTGTATCGCGACATGGATATTGGCACCGCCAAACCCGATGCTGAATTTTTGCGGCAGCTTCCTCACCATTTAATTGATATTCGCAACCCTGATCAAAGCTATTCGGCGGCTGAATTTCGCCGCGATGCGCTGTCGTTAATGCATGATATTAGCAGCGGCGGCAAAATCCCGCTGCTAGTGGGCGGCACCATGCTGTATTTTAAAGTGCTGTATGAAGGTATTGCCGAGTTGCCACCTGCCGACCCGGATATCCGTGCGCAGATTTTAGCCGATGCCGAGCAACTGGGTTGGCAGGCAATGCACCGGCGTTTGCAAACCATCGACCCGCAAGCGGCAGCGGCACTGCACCCCAATCATTCCCAGCGTATCCAGCGTGCACTGGAGGTTTACTTCGCAACGGGTGAAACACTGAGTAGTCACCAGGCTCGGCAATCGGCAGAGCCATTTCCATTTCGTGTGGCGCAGCTGGCGCTGTGGCCGGACGATCGCGCACAGTTGCATGCGCTTATCGAAGGGCGGTTTGCGCAAATGCTGGAGCAGGGCCTAATCGAAGAGCTTCAGCAGCTTAGACAAAAATATTCCTTGCACCAAAACATGGCTGCTATGCGCGCGGTGGGGTATCGCCAGGTGTGGGCGTATCTCGAAGGTGAGATCGACCGGGCGCAATTGTTAGCAACCGGTACTGCGGCAACCCGGCAGTTGGCCAAGCGGCAATTAACCTGGTTAAGAAAATGGCCCGATTTACATAAACTTGTGGTCAACTACCAGAAAAACCCGGCGAATTGCGACCTAATAAGCATAACTTTACAGAAAATTAGTCCGATCCTGCAGGAACTTGGCCTATAACTGCGGTCGAAGCCGTGTATACTACCGCTGTGCATGCTTTTGCGCTGCGATGAAAAGTCGTGACGGTATAACGGTAAATTTAATTAGCAGTTCGTGGGTAAGGTTGATAACTACTAATAACAAGTAGGTTTGTCGGTCAATCCAATAATTAAAAACAGGCGTTGTTCTCTTGCGGTTTCACATCAGCGTAGTTGTTTCCCGGAGGTAGCCGGATCGATTTGGTCCAGACCGATTTTGGTCAAAGTGAACCGGGATAAAACACACTTTATTGAAGTTTTTCTTCTTTTAACCCATTTGGGAGATCATCATTATGTCTAAGGGGCATAGCCTACAAGACCCTTACCTCAATTTACTGCGTAAAGAGCGCGTTCCGGTTTCAATCTATCTGGTAAACGGAATTAAATTACAGGGTCAGATCGAGTCATTCGACCAATTTGTTATTCTGCTTAAAAACACCGTCAGTCAAATGGTCTACAAGCATGCGGTTTCAACGGTGGTACCTGGCCGTAACGTACGTTTGCCAATGACGCACCCGCAAGGTGATGACGAAGAAGCACCTGGCAACGAATAATTTGTTTTTGCTCAGTTTGTTGTTGAATGGGTAAGGCATCTTTTTTTTCAGCGCAAGAGGCTCCAACCGGCATTGCTGCAATTGGAATCTCCGAAATCGAATCAAGGGATTTGCATATCTCGTTAAACACTAGCGGCGTCGCTACAAAACGCGCTTTTTTAAATGCCTGGCCCGGTGCCGGGCATTTTGCGTGTCATTTTGTTTTTTGATCGACCCGATGCGGGCGAGCGGGCATTACTGGTTCATTGTGACTTTACTTCGGCAAGGTCGCAGACTCAGGAATACGACACCGCCGACTACGCACCTTGCCCCAAAGAATTTATCGACCTGTCTCGCTCTGCCGGCGTAGAGCCCATTGAGCTTGTTAAAACGCGCCGTGCCGGCCCTACCGCCAAGTACTTTATTGGCTCGGGTAAGGTTGATGAAATCACTCAGTTTATCAAGCAGTTGGATATTGCAGTTGTCTTGTTCAATCACAGCCTGAGCCCATCGCAAGAGCGCAACCTCGAACAGCAATTTAAATGCAAGGTGCTCGATCGCACCGGTTTGATTCTGGATATTTTTGCTCAGCGCGCCCGTAGTCATGCCGGTAAATTACAGGTGGAGCTGGCGCAATTGCAGCATATTGCCACCCGCCTGGTGCGGGGCTGGACCCACCTGGAGCGTCAAAAAGGCGGTATTGGTATGCGCGGCCCGGGCGAATCGCAGCTGGAAACTGACCGTCGCTTATTGCGTGAGCGCATCAAGTGGATTAATCGTCGGCTAGAAAAAGTTAACTCCCAGCGCCAGCAAGGTCGTCGGTCACGTCAGCGCGCCGAGCTGCCAACCATTGCACTGGTCGGTTATACCAATGCGGGCAAATCGACCTTATTTAATCGGTTGGCCAGCTCCCGGGTTTATGCCGCTGACCAGCTGTTTGCCACATTAGACCCAACGCTGCGCGCTATTGAGTTGCCGCGTTTTGGCAAAGTGGTGCTGGCCGATACTGTAGGTTTTGTCCGCCATTTACCCCACCAGCTGGTGGCCGCATTTAAAGCGACGCTCGAAGAGGCCGCCGAGGCTGATTTGCTGCTGCATGTCATTGATGCTGCCGCTGATGAGGTTGAAGAAAATATCAGCGCGGTTGACGATGTGCTGGTAGAGATTGGCGCTGGCGATATTCCGGCGCTGCATGTGATGAACAAAATCGATTGCCTGCCCGAGGTCACTGCCCATACCGACACCCAAAGCGACGTCAATGCCGAAGGTGATGTGCTTGAGTTGCCACGCCGGGTCTGGTTATCGGCCCAGGATAATACCGGCATTGACGGTTTAACCGAGGCCATTGCGCAATTGTTGGGTGGGGCATTTTGGCGAGGTCAGGTGGTTTTGGCGGCGCGACAGGCTAAATTGCGAGCACGTTTGTACGCGGTTGGTGCAGTTCAGGCCGAGACGGTGTCCGAATTGGGTGATTACCAGCTGGAGCTCTGTTTTCCGCGTGATGATCTGGAGCGGATTATGGCCGCCGAAAGGGTGGCGTTGCCACATTAGCCCGGGTTTTGGCTCCAAGCCTAAGCCAAGCCCCGAAGCTGTCCTGCTGCAAGGCGGTTTCGCAACCGTTTCGGTAATAACCCCGAATAAGCTATTTAGGGGGCGATCTTTGCCCTGCAGATCGGGCATTGCCCGCCGTTTTTTTGATACAATCCCGCCGTTTGTCAGGGCTTGGGGCCGCCGGGCCGCGCTGCGTGTCACGGTGGGCTGTTTTTCTCGATACGACGTATTGAGTATGGAGGTAAACGACCTCATATATCAGAGGTTGCTAGCAACGGAGCCAGGCTCACTTGGCTGGTCAACCTGCAAAGGCAGTCGCATATTGAGGCAGTCGCAAACACACATGCAAATAGCGTAGGAGTAAAACATGGCCTGGAATGAACCGGGTGGTAACTCGAATAATGATGACGACGGGCGCAGAAACGGTAACAAAGACCGTGATCCCTGGAGCCAGTCTGACCAGGGTCCACCAGATCTTGATGAGGCCCTGAACAAGTTGAAGTCACAGCTTTCGGGCATTTTTGGTGGCTCTGGCGGCAGGGGTGGCGGTCATAGCGGCGGTGAGATTTCAGGGAGCCTGGTGGCGTTAATTGCCGCTGTGTTACTGATTGTCTGGGCGGCAGCGGGCTTTTACCAGGTCGATGAAAAAGAACGGACGGTTATTTTGCGCTTGGGCAAGTTTCATGAAACCGTGGGGCCAGGTTTGCACTGGAACCCGCTGTTTATCGACCAGCGCTATCCTGTGCTGGTGACGCAGGAGCAAGACTACCAGGCGCGCGGCTTAATGCTGACCGAAGACGAGAATATTGTTGAAGTGCCCATTTCGGTGCAGTACAAAATTCCCGACCCGAAAAAGTTTGTGCTCAATGTTCGTGATCCTGAAACCAGCTTGCATCACGCGACCGACAGCGCGATTCGCCACGTGGTGGGTAGCACTAAGTCTAGCGATGTATTATCTGAGGGTCGTCAGGCCATGGCGCAGGAAACTCGCGAGCGTCTGCAACGCTATCTCGATACCTATGAAACCGGTATTGCAATCACTCTGGTTAACATCTTAAAGGCAGAGCCACCGGCAGCGGTTAAGTCGGCCTTTGACGATGTGATTTCGGCCAAAGAGGATAAAGACCGCTACGTTAACGAAGCCAAAACCTACGCTAATAAAGTGGTACCTGAGTCGCGTGGTAAAGCCCAGCGCATCATGCAGGAGGCAATCGGTTATCGTGAGCGACTTATTGCTGAGGCCCAGGGTGAAGCGAGCCGCTTTAAGCAACTTTATGCTGAATATGAAAAAGCGCCTGAGGTTACTCGTGAGCGTCTGTACCTGAACTCGGTTGAAAATGTCATGAGCAATGTGTCCAAGGTGCTGATCGATGTTGAGGGCGGCAACAATATGATGTACCTGCCGCTGGATAAACTCACGTCGCAGTCGTCAACCGGTGCCAAAGGTGATGTGCGACAGTCAGATCTGATTGGTGAAGTTGCCAATGAAGTTATTGAGCGTTTGCGACGTGAGCAAGCGCGTAGCCGACGTTCGGAGGGTCGATAATGTCTAATCGATTTCCATTAATAGTTTTAGTTTTTGCATTGATTGTCTTACTGGCTTCGAATGTGCTTTATCGCGTTATGGAAACCCAAACCGCGGTTAAATTGCGTTTTGGTCAGTTAGTGCAATCGGATATTCAGCCGGGCCTGCATTTTAAATGGCCCTGGGCCGACCAGATTCGCATTGTCGATGCGCGTTTGTTAACCCTCGATGCTCGCCCCACCAGTTTTTATACCGTTGAGAAAAAGCGTCTTGAAGTTGACTCATACATCAAATGGCGTGTTAACGATGTGGGTAAATACTACAAAGCGACCAACGGCGATGAAGAGAGCGCCAATGTGTTATTGGCCCAGCGGGTTAACAACAACCTACGTGATGAAATTGGCGTAAGAACGCTACACGAAGTGGTTGCCGGTGAGCGTGACCAAATGATGGCGACCTTAACTGAACGACTTAACGAAGCGACCTTAGTGGACTTTGGTATTGAAGTCATCGATGTTCGCGTCAAGCGTATTGATTTTCCGCAGGAGGTAAGCTCGGCGGTATTTGATCGTATGCGTGCTGATCGTGAAAAAGAAGCGCAGCAATATCGTTCAGAGGGTTTGGAGCTGGCGGAAAAAATTCGCGCCGATGCTGATCGTGAGAAAGTGGTTATTGAAGCAGAGGCCTATCGCGAAGCGGAGCAAACCCGTGGTGAAGGGGATGCACAGGCGGCGGCTATTTATGCGGCGGCCTATAACAAAGATCCTGAGTTTTACGCCTTTTCGCGCAGGTTGAATGCTTACGAAAGTTCGTTCTCAAACAAGGGCGATATGCTTTTGGTTGACCCCGAAAGCGATTTCTTCCGCTATTTGAATAGTGTTGGCGGGAAATAGTTCAGCCGCGGGTGGTATCAAGCCGGGGTGGCAAGCCATGCCTACCCGGCTTTTTTAGTGCCGCTGTTTAAGCGTCACGATGGTTTGTTTGCATAAACCGATATTTGCATGCCTTAAGTGGTGCGTGGCGAAAATATTTTTTAGCTAAAACCTTTTGTATTTGAAACATGATATGGCAAAGGCGCAATGTGGCACGAACTAATGATTGCTGGGTGTTTAATGCTGGTGCTGGAAGGCATGATGCCGTTTATTTCACCCAGGCGCTGGCGAGTGCTGATTGCAACCGTGTTGGGAATGAGTGATGAGCGGATTCGCACAATGGGTTTGCTTAGTATGCTAATGGGTGTTGGTCTGCTCTATTTGGTGAACTAGTGGGGCGTTATAAAAACCTGATGCTCGAAGCCGTAACTAAAATTGCACCACTCAAATAATAAAGTTTTACCCCTGCAGCGATGCTGCAGTAGACAGCGATAGCAACAAAATTCGTTAAACCGACAAGAATTGATTAACGCCGTATGTTGAGAAAAAGCAGGTACTGCCAATGACGAGTGTTGAGCGCTGGATGCTTCCTGAAGGCGTCGATGAACTATTGCCCGAGCGTGCGGCCATTGCCGAGCAGCTTAGGCGCAATATACTGGATTTGTTTAAAAGCTGGGGTTACCAATTGGTGGTTCCGCCGCTGATTGAGTTTACCGACTCTTTGCTTATTGGTATGGGCAAGGATATAGAAACCCAAAGCTTTCGCCTAACAGACCAGATAAGCGGCAAGAGTATGGCGGTGCGGGCCGATATTACGCCGCAAACAGCGCGTATTGATGCACATAGTTTAAAAGGTGATGGTGCAGCCGGCACACGGCGCTTGTGTTATGCCGGGAGCGTATTGCACACCCGACCAAAAACATTAATGGCCTCACGCTGCCCTATCCAAGTGGGTGCAGAGATATACGGTGATGCCTCTGTTGCAGCGGATATTGAGGTGATCTCTTTATTGCTTGAATCCTTGCAGGTGATCGATGGGGCCTATGCCAATGCCAATGGCAATGCCGGTAAGGGTATATGCAAGCTCACGCTGGACCTGGGTCATGTATCCATTTACAAGGTGGTGTTTGAAGCCGTGCAGGCGGCCAGTCCAGAACTTGATGAAGATGGGCGGGCATTAATTTTTAATGCCATTCAGCGCAAGTCGCAGCCGGATTTAAAACACCTGTTGCCAGACTTAATAACCGACGCCTCGCTTGCTGATTTGCTTTACCAGCTACCCGAATTATGCGGTGGTATTGAAGTGCTCGATAAGGCAAGCGCATTGCTTGCCGCATTAGGTGATGGCGTGGGTGAAGCGATTGCGCAGCTCAAAGCGGTAGCCGATATTATTTCGCAGCGTTTCAGCGATGTTGAAGTCTACTTCGATTTAGCTGAAATTCGCGGTTACGAATATCATACCGGGCTGGTGTTTGCAGCCTATGCCGATGGGCATGGTTTAGCGCTGGCTAACGGTGGGCGCTACGACAATATCGGCAAGGTATTTGGCGCGGCGCGTTCTGCCACGGGTTTTAATGCGGACATTAAAGCCCTGATTGATTTTTTGGGCAGTCGTGCGGGTGATCGCGGTGCAGCTCAAGTGGTGCAGGAAATAATCTCAGCACCGGCAAGTGCGCCAGCGGGTGAAGACGCTGCGTTATGGCAGGCGGTATGTGAGTTGCGTCAGGCCGGTGAGGTTGTGGTATTTGATGGTGAGTCGGCGTCACAAAAGCCGTCGCGACAATTGGTATTAGAAGATGGTCAGTGGCTTGTGCGCGACTGACCGTTCTGCTGTTTTTAGCCAATTTTATCAACATTTAGCTTAATAGTCGGGTTTTGGAATTACACGTATGAATAAAAATATTGTTGTCCTTGGTACGCAATGGGGTGATGAAGGCAAGGGCAAGATCGTCGATTTGCTAACGGCAAAGGCGGATGCTGTGGTTCGGTTTCAGGGTGGTCACAATGCTGGCCATACGCTGGTGATTAACGGCGAGAAAACGGTATTACATTTAATTCCCTCGGGTATTTTGCATGAAGGTGTTACCTGCTTAATTGGTAACGGTGTGGTGTTGAGCCCTGAAGCGTTAATGACAGAAATGGATGAGTTAAAGTCCCAGGGTGTTGACGTTGCTAAAAAGTTATTGCTGAGCTCTTCGTGTCCATTAATTTTGCGTTATCACATTGCATTAGATCAGGCGCGTGAGATTGCGCGTGGTAATGCCAAGATTGGTACAACAGGCCGTGGTATTGGGCCTGCCTATGAAGACAAGGTTGCTCGTCGAGGTATTCGACTGGGTGACTTGCGTGACCCGCAGCGTTTTGCTGAAAAAGTGCGTGAAGTGATGGACTTGCACAATTTTACCTTAACGCAGTACTACAAGGTTGATGCGGTTGATGTTGAAAAAACCATTGAAGACACCTTGGCGTTAAGTCCGGTGTTGTTACCGATGATGACGGACGTGGTGGAGCGCTTGCATGAGTATCGCCTGGCGGGCAAATCGGTATTGTTTGAAGGTGCGCAAGGTTCGTTACTGGATATTGATCACGGCACGTATCCTTATGTGACTTCGTCTAACACCACTGCGGGTGGTGCGCCATCGGGCAGCGGTGTGGGGCCGTTGTATCTTGACTATGTGTTGGGTATTACCAAGGCGTATACCACGCGGGTTGGATCAGGACCATTTCCTACTGAGTTGCACTGTGATGTGGGTGAGCATTTGGGTACCAAAGGTAAAGAGTTTGGTGCGACAACGGGGCGATCGCGTCGTTGTGGGTGGTTTGATGCGATGGCGGTGCGTCGGGCGGTGCAGATTAACAGTGTGTCCGGGATTTGTTTAACCAAGCTTGATGTGTTGGATGGATTGGATGTGGTGAAGATTTGTATTGGGTATCAGGATGCGGAGGGGAATAAGTTACCGCTGGATATTGATAGTGATTATTTTGAGAAGTTGATACCGGTTTATGAAGAGATGCCGGGGTGGAGTGATTCGACCGTGGGGGCGCAGAGTTTTGATGCGTTGCCGGTGGAGGCGCGGGATTATATTAAGCGGTTGGAGGAGTTGATAGAGACTAGGGTGGATATTGTTTCTACTGGGCCGGATAGGAATGAGACGATTGTTTTGAATGAGTTGATTTCTGAGGCGATTTGATTTTTTTGAAAAGAGCGGTTGTGAGCTTTGTTCTTAGTTGATCTTTTAGCATGGCCGTGTTTTTTTCTTGTTGGCTTGTTGGCTTGTTGGCTTGTTGGCTTGTTGGTAGTTCTTTTCTTAGTGTGTTGGTGGATTTAAAAGGTGTTTTTGTCCTGAAGGCCAGTTACTTTCTTTTACACAAGTAAAAGAAAGTAACTGACCAGCAGGGCATGCCGTGCTGAGAACGCTGTAAGCAATTCAGAAAAATAGTAAATCGCCCACTTCACCCACCAACCAAAAAAAACCAACCCTGTTAGCAATCCAGAAAAACATTAACTCCCTCTCCCTTCAAATCTAAACCTCCGACGGCACCCCATAATACTCCTGATACCGCTTAAACCAATGCCTATCCGAAGCATCAGACTCATAACTATGCTTACCAAATTTCCCCTTAGGCTTACCCGCCAAATAATCCAACATCCGCTGTTTAGTCCCATCACTCAGCGGCATACCAAAATGCCCATAAATCTTTTCAACACAGGCAATCGGCTCATCCATCAAATCACAATACCGCGAATCACAAATACGACTCTCCGGCACCACACCATCGGCCACTTGATCTATCACCAACTCAAGCCGTTGCGCCGTGGCCTCACCCACCAAAAACTCGTCAAACGCCGCGGCATTAAACGCCTTATCACGACGCATTTTATATAGACACGCCATCAAACTGGTCGCCGAACCCATACAGGCAATCGGGTCACGATGCGTTTGAATAATCTGAGCATCAGGATAGATTTTTAACAATACGTCCAGTTTGCTTTGATGCGCCGGCGCCTTTAATAACCAACGCTTGCGTGGGTTCTTCCATTGCAATACCTGCAGCACAATCTTGTGCCACTCGTAAGCCTTGGTTAAATCAGCCTGTGCATGCCAGCCACCATAATTGTCCGTCATATGCAACGAGGCATTGTGATCACTAATAAAACTCCCCGCCATTAATAAACCACACTCACTAGGGATCCGACCAGCCATCTCATGCATGGTGGCAAACTCCGGCACCATACGGTTCCATTGCGTAACCAGCTGGTGTGCCTGCTCAATACGCGGGTCAGTGTCGTAAGTCGCCGCCTCCGGCGGCGGGCAGGGAATTAACGCCTCCCACATCTCCGGAACGCCAACATCCGGGTCTTGCGCTAATACTTCAAATAAAATCGATGTGCCCGAACGCGGTAGACCAACAATAAATGTTGGCGTTGGCACCGGCTGTTCAAGAATTTCAGGATGCTGTTTACATAAATCAATAATTTGTAATCGCGTGTTTAACCACTGCAAAATATCACTTCGCGCCATTAAACGACCATACAATGTTAGCTCAGCTAGCTGATCAAGGTCGTCGCACATCATCTGCAAAGGCGAACGCCAGTAGTCTTCACCAAAATCTTTAAGGCCAGATTTGCGCATCGCGGTGTTGACCAGGGCATCAAAATCCAGTGGCACTACCGACTCCAAATCGAAGTGCAGACCTTCCTGATTCGCCTGAATAACCCAGTCGGGATTTTTCGGTGAACTCATAGTTAATCCTGTTTATTTTAATTCGCGTTAACAGTCTTGAATATTATAGGACGTGCGTCCTATAATATTCAAGACTGTTTCAGTCCGTTTATTGAACAGCCCGCTAGTGATAATGCAATCGCGATTTTCAACAGCGATTATTCCAAGCAATTTGCAATACAGATTCCTAATTAAAGAGAGTAGAGCAATGGATTTAGGACTTAAGAATAAAAATGTCATCGTCACCGGTGGTAGTGGCGGTATTGGCCGCGGTCTGGTTCTTGAGTTTGCGCGCGAGGGTGCAAACGTGATTAGCGCTTCACGCGATACTAAACAGGGTGCCCTGTTAGTCGATCTGGCGAGGCAGCAGCAACTGCCCGGTAAAGTACTGCCTGTTGCTACCGATGTTACCGACCGTGCATCTGTCGATGCCATGGTTGAAGAATGCCACAAGGCGTTCGGTTTGGTAGATGTGCTGGTAAATAACGCTGGCGGCGTCGCCGAAACCTCAACGTTGGAAACGCTATCAAAAGAAAATCGCGACTGGGAAATAAAACTCAATATCGATGGCGTGGTGAATTGCTGCCAGGCCGTTGCCAAAGACATGTTAGGCCGCTCCGGTAGTATTATTAATATTTCTTCGAACTCTTCATTGCTAGGCGAGGCCGCCGCCGGTATCGCGCATTACGGTGGCGTGAAAGGCTTTGTGAATTCATTCTCAAAAAGCCTGGCCTGGGAGTGGGCGAAGCAAGGCGTGCGGGTTAATAATATCTGCCCAGGTTGGATTGTGCCCGAAAAAGAAGAGCATGTGGGCGAAGGCAGCTTTTGGAATCGCTTTGGTTTTGAAATGATTGGTCGACCCGACGATATGCAAAGGGATCTTGAGGAAGGCACGTTGTTTAATATGAGTGGCCTGCCTATTCCCCGATTGGGTCGCCCCGAAGATATTGCGAACCTTACAATGTTTTTGGCATCGGATGTGTCTGGCTATATCACCGGCCAGATGATTAGCGTAAGCGGTGGCGCTTATATGCATTAACGGCTTGTCGCTGATTGAATTACGCGTGCTATTTGTAAGTCATATTGGTAAGCCCTATTTGCAAGCGTTAGTGCGGGTATCCGCTGTCTATGCCTAAAATTGTCGATCATCAACAACGCCGCGATGAAATTACCGCCGTCAGTGCGCTGCTAATTTCAGAGCGGGGCATTGAGGCGGTAACGTTTCGCGAACTGGCAAAAGCAAGCGGTTATTCTAAAGGCATTATCGAACATTACTTTGAGAATAAATCGGATCTTGTATCGGCTTCGCTAGACTGGGCTAATCAGCGTTACTACGAACGCGCTAATAGTGCAGTGAAAGGTAAAACCGGTCTAGCCGCCATTGAGGCGCGCCTGCTGTCAACATTGCCGGTTAACGAAGCGATTCGCATGGAGTGGAAAATCCGAATGCTGTTTTGGGCAATGGCCTGTGTTGACCCCGCACTTAATAAAGAACAGCAATCGCGTTTTAGCAAAACCACCAGTCATTTTATGGCGGAATTAAAAGTCGCGGTTAATAACGGTGAAATTGTGACCAACAAAGAATTGAATCTAATGGCTCAGCGCTTGCTGTTTAAGATTTCGGGCTTGAGCTGTGCGGCCGTTCACAATCCTAAAGACTATCACCTAAGGCGAATGAAAAAAGAAATTCGGCATATGGTTGCCGAACTGAAAAATAATTAGCATTTGCAGGCAGTGGCGTCTGCACGGATGAAATAAAAGGTTATTACGATGAGTGAGCAAAGCGACAAAATGTTACGCGAAACCTGGCATCAGTTTTGTGACGACTTAAAAGCCAGCGGCGATTTGATTTTTCGCGAGGGCATACCCGATAGCGAAATTACCCGCGCCACTGGTCTGCGCTTGCTGGCGCGCAATATTTCGCTGGCCATGCAGTTTGAAATGGAAAACAACAACCCCGATTTTCCCGCCTTGCTGCATTACTTCGACCCGTTGCGCAAGCAGGGCGGTGATAATACCGATGCGCATTACAGTGGTGCACCAATCAATGGGCAACATAGCTATCGCATTTACGGCAACCGTGGTTCGGCGAAGTACTTTGCCATTACCATTTTAGAAAACGGTAACACGCCCTGGGGTGGTGGGGTGGTGAATACACGGCTGGCAAAAGACTTGCACTTTGATGCCGACGGCGGCTTTGAATTGTTTATTGGTCCAGAAAAACCCGCAGACCTCGATGAGGGAAAAAGTAACTGGATGCAAACGTCGCTCGATTCCTATCGTATTACCTTCAGGCAGTTTTTTGCCGACTGGTTAGGAGAGGCGCCCATGCAGGCGCATATCGAGTGCTTAAGTAATACTGGGCCGCATCCGGAATTTACCCCTGATGATTTGGCGCGCGGTTTAGCAAAATCCAGTCACTGGGTTAAGTGGTCCACCACCTATTGGGCCGATATGATTGATAAATGGAAGGTGCAGCCTAATACCTTTTTAAGTTACGGCGAGCTGGAAAAAAATAAAATCGACTTCACGCCTGGCGGCGCGCCGATTATTGCCTATTGGAAATTGCCCAAAGATGAAGCGTTAATTTTACGGGTAACGCCGCCCAAGGCCGACTACTGGGCGGTAGAGTTTGGCAATTACTGGTGGGAGACAATGGACTACCGTAATCGCTTTAGCAGTACCAACTGTCACCACGCAAGGCTCGAAGACAATGGCGAGCTGGTGATTGTAATTACCCATGAGGACCTGGGTGCAAAAAACTGGTTAGATCCTTCCGGCCACCAAGAAGGCTATGTGACCTATCGATGGATTGGCTGCGATGAGTATCCGCGGCCAGTGGCTGAGCAGATTTCTCTGACAGAGCTACACAGCGATTATGCTCAACTACTTGGTCAGGTTGGTGCTGCACAAAGAGCTCACGACTTAGCCGAGCGTCGGGCGGGCATTGCCCAGCGTTTTGGCCCCTGACGCCCTTAGGTCTGGGACTGTTTAGCCTGAGCCTGAGAATATTGAAGCTGAGATTGTTAAACTTCTAGTGACTAGTGCTGAAATCGGTGCACCTAATTGGGCCAGCGATGCAGTGTTAACTAGCCGTTACTGCCAAAGTGTATCTCAGGGTTAATGTTGTGTGGCCTGTACAGCGCTTACAATGCGTGGCATATGATTTGCACCTCGCATTAATTCCCATACCTTTACAAAAACGGTGACACCCATGAGTAACGCTATAAAGCCATTTACAGTGGCTGTGCCCGACCAGGCGCTGGCCGACTTAAAAAATCGCTTACAACAAACCCGCTGGCCCGACCAGATTCCGGGTACGCAGTGGCGCTACGGTGCAAAAACCAGTTATGTGCAGCAGCTCTGCGACTACTGGGCTAACGACTACGACTGGCGCAAACACGAAGCTGAGATTAATCGCTTCCCTCAATTTATCACTGAAATTGACGGCCACGATATTCATTTTATTCATGCGCGTTCAAAACACGACAATGCCACGCCGTTAATTATCAGCCATGGTTGGCCCGGCACGATTGTTGAGTTTTTAAAAATTATTGATCCGTTAATAGACCCCGAATCTCACGGTGGTAGTGCCGATGATGCGTTTCATGTGGTTTGCCCGTCACTGCCCGGTTACGGATTTTCGGGTACAACACTGCGTGAGCAAGTTGATGCATTGGCAATGGCAGAAATGTTTGCCACGCTAATGGCGCGCCTGCGCTATGAAAAATATATTGCTCAAGGCGGTGACTGGGGCGCTATTATCACCTCCAATATTGGTATTGTTGACGCTGCACACCTTTACGGGATTCATTTGAATATGCCGTTTGGCTTTCCTGTGACTGAAGATCCCAATGAAGGCTTGTCACAAAGTGAGCTAGATGATTTGGCTGATATGGCGCACTTTGATGCAATGGAAACCGGCTACCAGAAAATTCAGGGTACCAAACCGCAAACCCTTGGTGTGGGCTTAAACGATTCGCCCGCCGGTTTATGTGCGTGGATCACCGAAAAATTCCACTGCTGGATGGATTGCGAGGGCGACATAGAATCGGTGTTAGATAAAGACGAATTGCTTACCAATATCTCGGTTTACTGGTTTACTCAAAGTATTTGTTCGTCAACCCGGCTGTACTACGAAGTCACCCAAAATGCGCGACTTAAATTTCTTGAACAGCCTGTAACCGTACCCACCGGCGTTGCCCGTTATCCTAAAGAGCTGATGCGCTATCCGCGCAAGTGGTGCGACAATGTCTATAGCGATATTGTGCAGTGGCAAAGTTTTGATAAAGGCGGCCATTTTGCGGCAATGGAAAGACCGAGCGAATTTGTCACTGAAATTCGCGCATTTGCCAGTAAAGTGGTGGGTTAAATACATTCGCGCAGCCACCGGATCTAGGGTTCAATTGTTAATGGCTGTGCGAGTACTAAATTGATATTTTTCATAGGCTTACCCGAAATTTTTGGCAATGATGCTGGAGTCGGGTTGGGCCGCAGGGCGAAACTAGCAATGCCCACTTAATGCTAACGAGGCAACTATGTACGATTTAATTATCAAAAACGGCCGTATTGTTGATGGCACAGGTCAAGATGCGTACGCCGGTGATATTGCGATTAAAGACGGTGTTATCGCAGCAATTGGTACTGTTGATGGCAGTGCAAAACAGCAAATCGATGCCAAGGGCCACCTGGTTACACCGGGCTGGGTCGATACCCATTCGCATATGGATGGACAGGCAACCTGGGACCCATTTTGCAGTCCCGCCAACCACCACGGTATAACGACTTTGGTTATGGGCAATTGCGGTATTGGTTTTGCGCCGTGCAAGCCCAACGAAACCGCGCACCAACAGCTGATTGAAGTGGTTGAAGATGTCGAAGATATTCCTGGCGCTGCGTTGGCTGAAGGGGTGAAGTGGAACTGGGAAAGCTTTCCTGAATATCTCGATGCGCTCGATGAGATTCCTCGCGCGGTTAATGTTGCTGCGCAAGTACCGCACTGTGCGATTCGTACCTATGTGATGGGTGACCGCGGTGCCAATAATGAGCGCGCGACCCCAGAAGATGTTGAAAAAATGTCGCAGCTGGTGGCCGAAGGTATTGCAGCTGGCGCCGTTGGCTTTACCACTTCTCGAACGGAGCTGCACAAAACCCGTAATGGTTTATCAATGCCCGGTACCTACTCTGAAGAAGATGAGTTATTTGGTATTGGCCAAAAAATGGGTGAATTGGGTAAAGGCTTTTACGGCATGGTATCCGACTGGGAAGACGATGCATGGCGCGATGAAATGGAATGGATGAAGCGCTTGTCGATAGAGAATAACTGTCGCTTTAATTTTGTATTGTTTTACCAGACCAACGAGCAATGGGAGCGTGTGAAAGAGCAGCTGGCATTTGTTGAGCAGGCCAATAAAGAAGGCGCTCAGCTGGTGGCTCATGTTGGGGCGCGCCCCGTTAATGTCTTGATG
Organism: Pseudomonadales bacterium; assembly: GCA_965659815.1. GTDB lineage: Bacteria > Pseudomonadota > Gammaproteobacteria > Pseudomonadales > UBA7434 > UBA7434. The sequence continues at coordinate 3,602 of CBFHXO010000003.1, read as the reverse complement.
AGCTATCACGGTACGGTTAACCCGTTTTTTATGCACCAGAATTTTGGCCCCTTAACCGTGTTAAGTCCCGAAGAGCGCATTGAGCGCTTAAAGGATCCTGAGGTTAGAGCGGCAATACTGGCAGAAGAAACACCGGCAATGGGTATTGAAGTTGCCGACCGTATGGCGCGCGATTTTCATTTAATGTATGAATTAGGTGAGCAGCCGGATTACGAGCAAAGCCCGGATCAAAGCATCGCGGCCAAGGCAGAGCGCGCCGGTGTGTCGCCGCAAGAATACGCTTATGATGCCTTACTAAAACGCGATGGCAAAGCCATGTTGTATTTTCCATTTATGGGTTATGATCAGGGCAATCTCGACCGCCAGTTTGATATGTTAAAAGATCAAAACACGGTAATTAGTTTAGCTGATACAGGTGCGCACTGTGGTGTGCTATCAGATGCTTCAATGCCCACGTTCTTGCTTAGTCATTTTGCGCGCGACCGTAAAGGGAGCCAGTTCTCAATTGAAGAGGCTGTGAAAATGCATACCCACGATACTGCCCGAGCAGTAACGCTTGAAGACCGCGGCACACTTGAAGTCGGTATGCGTGCCGATATTAATGTGATTGATTACGAGCAGCTGAAAGTGTTGGCGCCAGAAGTGATTTACGATTTGCCTGCCGGTGGTAAGCGGGTGTTCCAAAAAGCCAATGGCTATAAGTACACACTGGTTGCTGGCGAAGTGATTATGCAAGATGGCGTTGAAACCGACGCACGGCCAGGGTCTTTGGTGCGTGGGGCGCAGGCATCGCCTAGCGCGGCCTGACAAAAAAACGCATAATTTCTCTGTTAGCCGTTGATGAAAGGCGTCACTGATATTTAGTGTTATTGACCTTTTTTATCACGATTGATAAAAAGCCGCCTCACAATACGAGGCGGCTTTTTCGTCTGGTCGCGAGTAAGCGTTGCTGTGTGAGCTTTGGCTCTCAGAATAAAGCAGAAAAAAACGCGCAGTAGCTATTTTCAATTGTAAACCCTCGTCAATTTGTAAGGAAAAAACCTTCTATGTCTAATGATATTGTTAGCAAGCTCGCCGAATCGCGAGAGCAACTGACCCAGCCAGGTGCACCCTTTGAGTATTACGAAGAAACGCTCAATGGCGTTGTTTACAAACTCTACAAGCAAGCGCCAGACACTATGCGTGAAGCGTTGGCGGTGGGTAGAAATCATGGCGAGGCGATGTTTTTGCAATACGAGGGTGAGTCATGGAACTTTAACCAGTTCTTTACCTCGGCCGATGCCATTGCCTACCAGCTGATTCATAAATACCAAATTAATAAAGGCGATCGAGTTGCGATTGCCATGCGCAATTATCCTGAGTGGATGATGGCTTATGCTGCGGCGATATCGTTAGGTGCAGTTGCGGTACCCATTAATAGTTGGGGTCAGCGTGATGATTTGATTTACGCCTTAACCGACAGTGGCGCCAGCGTTGTGTTTACCGATCAGCAGCGCTATGACTTTATTGCCAACGATCTTGATGAGCTTAATGTGCGTGCTGTGGTTGCGCGCCCAACTGCTGAAATAAGTGCGGCTAATGCCGAGAGCTATGACAGCTTTATTGGTGATATTGCAGCGGCATCGGCCAAACCACTTGATGACTTTGCCTTTGCGGTTGGCCCCGATGACGATGCGATGATTCTTTACACCTCGGGTACCACCGGCCGGCCCAAAGGTGCGTTAAGCAACCAGCGCAATATGACTCAGGTGCTGGTTAACTTTGAGTTTCAGGCTACCCAGGCTGCGATGACTAATGGGCCGATTATTGAAAAAATGATGACCAGTGGTTTTCCGTCCAAGTCGTTATTGGCTGTGCCGCTATTTCATGTATCGGGTTTATATGCGCAGTTTTTGCTATCGCTGCGCGGTGGCCGTTCTATTTTAATGATGTACAAGTGGGACCCGGCTCGTGCGCTTGAGCTGATTGAAGCCGAGCGTATTACGACATTAAGTGCGGCGCCGTCGATGGTACTGGATTTACTTGACCACCCCAATTTTGATAGCACCGATACCAGTAGTTTAATGGTGGCCAGCGGTGGTGGTGCGGCAAGCCCGCCGCGTATGGCGAGTTTAATTAAAGAAAAAATTGTTTCGCCTTACCCTGGCGCGGGTTACGGCATGACAGAGTCCAATGCCAGTGGCTGCAGCGGTACCGGCGAGAGTTTTTGGTATAAGCCCAGTAGTTCAGGCACGATGTCGCCGGTGATTGAATTTAAAACCATTGATGAAAATGGCAATGACTTGCCCGAAGGTGAGCGTGGCGAAATTTGTTTGCGCGGTGCGGGTGTGGCCAAGGGTTATATCAACAAGCCAGAGGCAACGGCAGAGAGTTTTGTTGATGGCTGGTTTGTAACGGGTGATATTGGCTACAGAGATGACGAGGGTTTTGTTTTTATTGTTGATCGTGCCAAGGACATTATTATTCGCGGGGGTGAAAATATTTCGGCGGCAGAGGTTGAGGGTTGTTACCTTGAGCACCCTGCCATACGTGAAGCGGGTGCATTTGCTGTGCCGCACGATACTTTGGGTGAGGAGTTGGGTCTGGCGGTTTACTTTAAAGACGGGCAGTCGGCGAGTGCTGACGAGTTAAAGGCTTTTGCCGCTGAGCGTTTGGCGCATTTCAAGGTGCCTGCGCACTATTGGCTGCGCGATGAGCCCTTGCCGCGTAATGCAGCTAACAAAGTATTGAAAAAACAATTAAAAGAAGAATTTGTGGTTTAACTACCGCACAGTAATTTAAGAGATTAGCGACATGCAACTAAATCTAATGGCAGGTGCTCTGGGTGCAGAGATTTCGGGTATTGATTTAACCGGTGATATTGATGCAGCGGCTTATGCAGAAATTCGTAAGTTACTGGTTGAGCATGAGGTGATATTTTTTCGCAACCAGGATATTTCGCCTGCGCAGCAAAAGGCCTTGGCTGAATCGTTTGGTCCGCTGCAAACGCACCCTGCCTACGGGACTGTTGAGGGTTTTCCTGAAATTACTATTTTAGAAAGTACGCCAGAAAAGCCCACCAAAATTGAATGTTGGCATAGTGATATGACGTTTCGTCAGCATCCGCCGCTGGGTACGGTGTTGCGGTCGAAGATTATTCCAAGTAAGGGTGGGGATACGCTTTGGGCGAGTATGACGGCGGCTTATGATGCACTGTCGCCGGCTATGAAGGTGTTTTTAGATGATTTAGAAGCGGTGCATGATTTTAGTTATGGGTTTAAGGAAAGTTTGGCCGAGCCGGGTGGGCGAGAGCGGTTGGCGCAAGCGGTGATTGATAATCCGCCGGTGGTGCATCCGGTGGTTCGGGTGCATCCTGAAAGTGGTAAGAAGGTTATTTTTGTTAATGAGTTGTTTACTACGCATATTTTGGGGTTGTCGGCTAAGGAGAGTGAGGCGGTGTTGGGGTTTTTGTATGAGCATGTGAAGACGCCGGAGTTTACTTGTCGGTTTTCCTGGGAGGTGGATTGTTTGGCGATTTGGGATAATAGAAGTACGCAGCATAAGCCGATTAATGATTATTTTCCGGCCCAGCGGAAGTTGGAGAGGATTACTATTGATGGGGA
>CBFHXO010000002.1:0-75708 GCA_965659815.1 Pseudomonadales bacterium | reverse complement strand
GGTGCCAGCAATGGGTTCTGGTACAGGGATATCCTGCATTTGCAAAACATCAGTGGGTGAACCTGTTTTAGTGACTCGCCATGCTTTCATTGCTGTGGTGTCCTGCGTATATCAATTAGTTAAGCCGTTAAAACTCACTTCAAATTTGCGCGTTCGCTTAGCCCCCGTTGGCGTGCTGACTAAAATCCATATCGATCGCCACACCGGAACAAATCAACTCAATCACCTCAGCCAATTTGTCCTCTTCATAGGCTCTGGCTGGCACCACACCCCAAACTGGCCTGGGCCAGGCAGCGTCGTCTTTAAACCGGGCAATATGATGGATATGCAATTGCTCCACAACATTACCCAGCGCGGCGATATTTAATTTATAAGGGGCGAATTGCGCCTGCAAACAATGGGCCACCGCATTTGACTCACGTAAATACTGCTGTTGATCTTCGGGTGATAATTCTACCAACTCGCGTAAGCCCTCGCGCCGCGGCACCAGAATAATCCACGGGTAATTGACGTCGTTCATTAGTAACAACTCACATAGCGGAAGCGAGGCCAATGCGATAGTATCGCGCTCAAGTTGCGAATCGAGTTTAAACACCTGTGTAAACCTCCCAGCCCAATCAATACCTATGAAAAAATCAACAAACGCAATTAAACGCTGCGAATGGTGCGGCAGCGACCCACTGTACCAGAAATATCACGACGAGGAATGGGGAGTGCCGGTATTTGACGACAAAACCCTATTCGAATTTTTAATTCTCGAAGGCGCACAAGCCGGGCTTAGCTGGATTACGGTACTAAAAAAGCGTGAAGGCTACCGCAAGGCCTTTGCCGATTTTGACCCAGCAAAAATTGCCCGCTTCTCTGAAAAGAAAATAATCAAACTCAAAGAAAATCCCGACATTATTCGCAACGATTTAAAAATACGCTCAACGGTAAGCAACGCGCAAAACTATTTTAAGTTGTGTAATGAAAAAGGCAGCTTATCAAACTATCTATGGGACTTTGTTGAGGGAAAACCCATTCAAAACCAATGGCGCACGCTAACACAGGTACCGGTTAGCACACCAGTTTCAGACGCACTCAGCAAAGATTTAAAAAAGCGCGGCTTTAAATTTGTTGGCACTACTATTATGTACGCCTATATGCAGGCAGTGGGTATGGTTAACGATCATACCCTTGACTGCAATCGCTATAAGGCATGCGGTGGTCGATAGATTATCAAGGCGCCACCGCTTCCCAGCTATCAAAACCATATGGGGTATACAAACCAAAGGCAGCATTTTCATGCATACCGTAGCCCACTTCGCCGGTTGAAAGCTCCCAACGGCAAAGCATTTCATTTAAACCCTGAATTTGCGCAAACTCTTCGGGGTTGTCCATATCCCATTTTTGACCCTCAACCTTAAGCGGCCCCTGGTAACAACCCAGCGAATGCGGCTCGCCTGGGCGATAACCCGAACCACCCAATAAATAGTTGGTGCGTAGCGGCGTGCCGGTAACCACTAAATCGGAGTGCGCAAAAGTAATTACAGTTTTGGCAATTTCACGTGTACCCGACTTATAGGTAATTTGATGTTTGGGACTGCCCAAATGAATAATGGGTTCATCAAGGCCAAAACGCGGCACTTTAACCGCCTCTTCTAACATGCGATTGCCCTGACCATCTTCATCAAAATAAATTTTAATCATATGATCTTTTAACTGGATTGGAATCCAGTTGTGGAAGTGACCGAACTTATCGAGCTCGCGATATTTTGACTTAATGCCTTCAGGCTCCATCTCCCCCACATTAGGGCGAACACCCCAACTGTGATCGCGAGCGCCCATCCAACGGTCGGGTGTGACCTCATAGCGCTGACCGCCCACATAAATATAACCGCTGTAATTACCAACTTGCGCAAAACGCGTGGTGTGCTCGGTTAATCGATTACCAGTGCGGCGATAGGTCACCGGCTCCTCTAATGCCGGCACAAAACCTTCGAACGTGATATCAAAGTCTAAATTCCATTCGTTTGAGTTACACCACATGCGCATGGTCTTTAAGCCTTCTATCACCTCAACGCCAAATGGTCCTACCGTGGTATCGAGCCTGTCATTACCGAGTTCGCGCGATGCCCTAACGCAGTAGTGATGATGGCCATGGGAGATCGTTACAAAGGCGTCAATCACCCCGAGGTTAGGATACTGACCCATACCAGCAACCAAAAACAGTTCATCGTCGCAGCCGTGGCAATTAAAATAGTAGCGGTCGTAAAAATTGCGATCGCCTGTATAGACATGATCGAAAGTGTCGGGCGTTTGGTGGGCGAGCAAATCGTCAAGTGGGCTAAGTGGCATGGTGGCTCCTGTTTAAAACCGTACAAATAAGTGTCACGGAATAGTAGCAATAGCCCATAGTGATTTTGATTACAGTCAGGCCATTAGCTGGTAGATATCGTAACCAATACCTTTTTCGGTGGGCCGGCCAAAGCCAATGGCCTGAATGCCATTGAGCCATAAATAGTTTGCTGCACCCGTTTCAAATAACGGCGCAATGGTGACATGCAGTGAATCATCGACCGGTTTGGCCAAACCGTTATAGGTCATTAATATCGATGCACCATCGTCAGTTTCAAGCACCAACCGGACATCAGCTTTGATTACACCATCGGTTCGCACGCTGGCCCACTCAACACCGGCCCCCGGTACTATCTTGCCGTTAATTTCCGGGCCCGAAAAATGCCCCGCCTGCGCAGGGACAATCATGCGGTCACCTTGCGGACCACCACTGACACTAATTGGCGGCGCAACCTCGGCTTCAATGCGAAAGATAAACGAGACTGGAACAGAACTTAACATAACAATACCCGATTAAAAGCGCATCCACCGCGGCACATCAACACCGTATAAGCGCACAAACTCATCAATCATACTCAGGGTTAAACCCCAAATCACTTTACCCTCGTAGCGATAACAAGGCATGTTGATTGTGCGCCCCTTAAAATTTAATTCGTACATACTGCGGTTATTGATATCGGCAAAAAATGAAAAAGGCACCCAAACCGTTTCGGCTACCTCGTAATTAGGCTGCAATTCGGGCTGGCTGCTTACCGTAAAGACATAGGGGGAAACCACCATGGTGCGCGGTATAACACGGGGCGTCGTTCGCACATCCGAGAGCCGACCAATCAATTGGCCGCCATAGGTCGTTTGCTGCTCGGGGTGGTCAATATCAAAACCCACCTCTTCATTCATTTCTCGTTTGGCGGTGGCCAAACCATTTTTATCGAAGCTTTCAGAACGACCACCAGGAAAAGCCATATGACCCGACCAAGGGTCGTTTTCATGCTCGGCACGCTTAATTAGCAACACCGAGGCTTTATCGGCGGCGGCATGGTCAAGCACAATCGCTACCGATGAACGCTTGTTCCAGCGACGCGAAAATACTTTTTTAGGTTTGTGTTGCTTAAACAACTCAACCAGGTTTTGAGATTGCATACGGATCCATAATACGACCAGGTGGTACTAAGACCAGCATAATGCACGCTGGTTGCAATTGCGTCTTGGCATTAGTGCCAAATTCATACGGCTAAAGTGAATGTAATACTAGCGCAACCGCGATTGCTCAAATTGGCTGATGGCCTTGGTCAATACCGTATCGTCACCCGCCAGCGCCTTTGCTTTTTGCAGCAGCGGCGGCACCTGTGCCGATTGACCTTGTTGATGCCGAATCTGTGCGAGTGAAAAGTAAGCGCGCGGGTCTTGTGGCGCTAAGCGCAGCGCGCGTTCAACCAGCGCCGAGGCCTTGCCTAATAACTGCTGACCCATTGCCACTTTGGCTTCATCAATTAACTGGTCAACCGCCGTTGCTGCAGTAGCAGTAGCAGTAGCAGGAACACTGTCAGGCTGAGGAGGCGCTGTTCTTGGCGGCAGCTGCAAAGTGCTGTCATCATCCGAATCGGTATCAACCGGCGCCGAATCTATAGGCGGCAACGCACCACATGCGGCAAGCAACGAAAGCAGTGCCAAAATTATTATTACTCGTAAAGCCATTTAACCTACTAAGTGTTTACGCCCGGGGTAATGAAACAGTTTATGTTTTATTGTGAACAACTGGCAATAGTCTTGGGTGTCGAGCCCATAATAAACGGCAACTCAACCGCGCTGCGACACGAGCGTTTAACACGCTGGCCGCTGGCAAGGTCTATCCAGGCTGTTTCTATTGACGGGCCTGGCATTAATAATAACGGCCTTCGACTGGCCGAAGCGATCAGCTGTGTCCAAATTGGCAGCGCACCGGTACCGCCGGTATACGGCGTTGGTTTATTATTGTCATGGCCCAGCCAGACCACGGCCAATAAATCGCCGGTAAAACCGGCAAACCAGCTATCGCGCTGGTCGCCTGATGTACCGGTTTTACCCGCAAAGGTAAAATTATTACCCAACGCATAACGAGCCGACTGGGCGCTGCCCTGCCTGCCCACATGCACCATCGCTGACTGAATTAAATGCATCGAGTCGGCGTCTACCGACTGGCTTATTTGATATTGAAAGCGCTCCAGCGGTAAATTCTGATTATCGAGCACCGCCCGTATGGCCTTTAACGGTGTGCGATACCCATTGGCAGCAATCGTCTGATATAAACCAGCCACTTCAAAAGGAGATAGCTGCGTTGCACCAATAAACAGCGAAGGCACAGCATTGAGTTTGCGTTCAATACCCATTGCCTGCAATAAATCAACCATCTCAGTTACACCCAGCTCATTCCCTAGACGCGCCGTTGCCTGATTGTATGACTTGGCCATGGCGGTTACCAACGGAACCTCACCATGATCTTTACGATCGTAATTGCGTGGCGACCACTGCACGCCATCAACATCAATGGTAATGGCACTGTCATCAACTAAACTGGCTAGCGTATAACGCTTTGGCTTAGCCAACGCCGACAGATACACAACAGGTTTAACCACAGAACCTATTGACCGCCGCGCATCGAGCGCACGATTAAAACCGGCAAAGCGTGGATTAGTGCCACCGACCAACGCTAATACTTCACCGGTTTCGGGCTGCGTAACAACCACTGCTGCTTGCACGGCTTCTTGCTGCACGTTCGTGCTATTTGTTTTACCCAGCCGATCAATAACTGCCTGCTCGGCATAGCGCTGGATACGCGGGTCAAAACTGGTATAGATTTTTAAGCCATTGGACGTGAGATCTGACTCCTGATACACATCGCGTAACTGCCGCTTCACCAGATCGATATAAGCAGGAAACACGAAGTGTGAACGGGTTTGTTTACCCAGCTGTAAAGCTTGTTGTTTGGCCCACTGCGCATCTTCACTACTCAGCAACTGCTGGGCCTGCAATGCATCAATAACCAGGTTGCGACGGTCCAGTGTTCGTTGCGGGTGCCGCCAAGGGTCGTAATACGTTGGGCCACGCACAATCGCAATCAAGATCGCAAGGCGATCAACACTCAGCTCGTGCAAAGGTCGATTAAAATAATGCTGGCTGGCCAGGCCAAACCCGTGTATTGCCCTTGCGCCGGCCTGCCCCAAATACACTTCGTTTAAATACGCCTGCAGTATGGCTTCTTTGCTGTAGCGTCGATCTAACAGCAGCGCCATGATGGCTTCGGTAAACTTACGTCGCAAACTACGCTCACGAGTCAGGTAATAGTTTTTTACCAATTGCTGAGTAATGGTTGAGCCACCTTGCACAACCTGACCACTCTTAACATTTTGTATTGCCGCCCGCGCAATCGATGAAGGCGAAATGCCATGGTGTTGATAAAAGCGATGGTCTTCAACCGCCAACAGTGCAGCAACTAGTAACGGAGGCACATCCTCAATTTTAACCAGAATGCGGTCTTCGCGGTGATTGGGGTAAATAGCGCCAATTTCCATCGGCTCCAACCGCAGCAGAGCCAATGACGCACCATTCAACTGGCCAAGTCGCTTTAGCTGCTTGCCATTAAATGCCAATTGCACCGACTGGGGCACTTCAATGCCATCCCAAAATGTGTGGCCGCGTGTATGCAGCGTGAATTGTTCACCGCTGCGAAAGTAACTACCGGGCCGGGTCGATGTGCCATTCTGATAGCCTAAATCCTTAAGCTCCTGTTCAAACTCATTAGCGCTGACCGGCAAACCCGCGTAGAGCTCAAGCGGCCTTGCGTAAACGCGCGCCGGCAACTGCCATTTTTTACCCTCAAAGCTACTGCGTATCGTCGCATCGAGATAAACCGTATAACCCATCAGAAGCGTAAATAACACCAGGTAGATTTTTAGCGCCAGCGGATGGAACAGCAAACCGCCCATCGAGACAAGCCTCGAAAAGCTAAACCAGCCCATGGCCTCGGTTCTTTTGCTGGCTTTTTTTCGGCCTTTACCGGTATTCCGTTTACGGCCAGAGCTTGCGTTCGTTGACTTCGCCATTTAAGGTATGCCGCTTTTCAATTGATGGGCTTTTACGCTGTGCGATCAGTACCCGCGCCAAAGTAAAAAGAGAACTGACAGAATAATCGGAGCGAATAGAAAATACGATGAAAAAATATCACGTTTACGGTATGGGGGCAGCATTAGTCGACACAGAGCTTGAAGTCAGCGATAGCGATTTAACCAATATGGCTGTTGACAAGGGCTTAATGACTTTGGTCGACGAGGCGCGGCAAGCGGAGTTGCTAAGCCACCTTGCAGACCATATGGTGTACTCTAAACGGGCCAGCGGTGGCTCTGCAGGCAATACTATTATTGCCACCAGCTACTTTGGTGGCCGAACCTTTTTTAGCGGCAAAGTGGCCAACGACGAAAATGGCGACTTTTATATGCAGGATATGAAAGACGCGGGCGTCGATACCGTTGATGTTCCCACCGAAGCCGGCGTTACCGGCAAATGTTTAATATTAATTACGCCCGATGCCGAGCGCTCAATGAATACCTTTCTAGGTATTAGCGAAACACTGTCGACCCGTGAAATCGATGAACAGGCGATTGCAGATTCAGAGTACCTGTATATTGAAAGCTACCTGGTTACTTCCGACAGCGGCAGGGCTGCAGCAATCAGAGCCCGCGAAGTGGCACAAGCTAATAACACCAAGGTCGCCATCAGTTTTTCTGATCCCGGCATCATTGCGCACTTTAGTGATGGCGTTAAAGCGATTATGGGCGACAAGATTGATCTGGTTTTTTGCAATGAAGAAGAAGCGTTAAGCTTTGCCGACACTACCGACCTCAACGCTGCCATTGAAGCAATTAAATCCGTGAGCCATAAATTTGTAGTGACGCTCGGTGCAAAAGGTGCACTGGTTTTCGATGGTAACGAGTTAATCCGGATCAATGGTGTTGAAGTGCAAGCTGTCGATACCAATGGTGCGGGTGATATGTTTGCCGGTGCTTTTCTTTACGGAATCACCAACGGTATGAACGCAGAGCAGGCCGGTGATTTTTCCAGCGCCGCAGCCGCCAAGGTTGTGTCGCAATATGGGCCAAGATTATCTGCTGATGAATATCGGGCTATTGCCAAAGCGTTCCATTAAATTGCCAATAGCGTTCCATTGAATTGCTAAAGCTTTCCATTAAATCGCCAAAAAGTGTCACTAAACCGTTCAATAATTACCAGAAAGAAAAAGCCCCGACGTGTAATACGTCGGGGCTTTACTATTTTATCAAGTGTTTTCTCTGTAGCTCTTCCAGTGATTATTATTTTTTAAGGCCTTTCATTGCTTTGTAGCAGTTTTTATTTTTATTATTCGCCCTACCTTTGTTTAATGCTGGTCTACATTAACCTGCCCGCTTGTTCTACATAACCTGTTGGTACCACTAGCTGTTATTTTTATTTACCTCGTTATCTAACGATTATATTTAGTGGATGAATATTATTGTTATTGTTAGCTATTACTATACAAACGCTGCGCCACACATAGGTAAAACCATAAATATCAGGACTTTACACAACAATTGGCGCACAGCAAAAAACACGGGTAAGCCCTGATGTAAGGAATTCCGACGTTTTATTGAGCGGTATAATAGATAAAAGAGGGCAGCAAAAGCGGAGATAAACACCGCTTTTGCAGCGAGGAGAAAGCAATAAAATCTTAAAACTGATCTATACGGTAAAACTAATAGCTAAAACGCGATTTAACGATGACGCGGCATTCCAAGACCGAAGTTTGCAACAAGCCCACGCAATACCTCAACCACACCACCACCAAAAGTATTAATCGTGCTGCGGCGATATTCGTGCTCGAGGTCACCCATTAACACGGCACCCGGGCTAGTCGAGCGTATTAATGCATGCGGACCAACGACATCCATTAATTTCTGGCAAATCTCAATCATGGCCTCAGTTGAATAAACCTTAAGTGCCGAAGGTAATACCGGGTCAATATCCGAATGATCAAGCTTCCAGGACATTCGCGCATTCATTACGCGCATAGCTTCGAGCATGGAGTACACTTCAGCAAGGTTAGTTTGCACCGAGGGGTTATCAATGACACGCTTGCCATCGGCGGTTTTTTCTTTGCGTGCCCAATCGAGTGTGAGTTTATAGACTTTCCAGCCCTGGATACCCCATGCAGCAAGTCCAACACGCTCATGGTTAAGCTGCGAAGTAATTAACGGCCAGCCTTTGTTTTCTTCACCAATAATCATATCGCAGGGTACGCGAACATCGGTGTAGTACGAAACGTTAGTACGCACGCTACCCACGGTATGTATAGGCCCATAAGAAAAGCCAGGATCTTTGGTGTCGACTAATAGTACCGAAATACCTTTGTGCTTTTTGGCTTCAGAGTCGGTTCTGGCGGCCAAAAATACATAGTCTGCCGCTTCAGCAGCACTGGTATAAACCTTGTTGCCGTTAACAATATATTCATCACCTTGCCGAACCGCAGCGGTTTGCAACGATGCCAAATCGGTACCTGCCGAAGGCTCGGTATAACCAATACAAAAGTGCAATTCACCGGCGGCAATTTGCGGCAGGAATTTTTTCTTTTGCTCTTCGGTGCCATGGTCCATTACCGCAGGACCCACCGTGTTTAGCGTGACAAACGGCACCGGGGCGCAGGCCAGTAAAGCCTCTTCAAAAAATATCAGCTGCTCTGTGGGCGTTAAACCTTCGCCGCCATACTCCTTTGGCCAACCCAGCGCCAGCATATTGTCTTTACCCATTTGCCGGATGAGCGATTTATATAAATCGCCACCCTCGGCCGAGCGTAACTCTTCTTTGTAATCTGGCTTGATCAAGTTAGAGAAGTACTTACGTAACTTGGCGCGCAGCGCCTTTTGATCATCTGAATAATCGACAAACATAGGGATAGACCTTTTTTTCTTTACCAATCCTGCAGTTAATAAAGCACCGCCACCAAACAGGCCGGTACCACCGGCCACCGCTGGGTGGACGGGCTGACAATAGATGCAAACAATAGTTGAAACTAAATTCAATTTCAACTATTGTTTGCACCCAATAACCGTATCTCTTTCTAAACTTGGACCACAATATGGCCGCCGAGGCTAGTAAAGACACCAAACCCCCGCTGGCAACTGACGATAAAAAGCTCAGCGCCAGAGGAGAAGCTGCTCGAGCCAAGCTTAAACGAGCGGCAATGAAGGTGATGGAAGAAACCGGTTATCACCGCATGCGCATTCACGATGTTACCTCGGAGGCCGGTGTTGCTGCGGGACTTTTTTACCATTATTTCAAAGACTTAAAGTCTTTGACGGTAGAAGTTTTAGAAGACTATATTGCTGAGGCACGCAATGTCGACGCGATTGAAAAAGGCGTACCTAAAGGCGACTGGTACGCGCGTATGCACGCACATTTTCAGCTGGTAGTCGACAGTTACGCCGACCGCCCCGGACTAATGCGCTGCCTACTGCAAATGGCCGACGAAGACAAAGCCTTTGCCGCGCAGATTCGCCTCGGCTATATGGAGCAACTGAACTGGCTGGTAAAGCTGATGCCGAAGCTTTTTCCCAAAGCGGATTTCGACGAACACCAGGCATTCTTAGTGATATACACGCTGGGCAGCAGCGGCGACATGATTTTGCGCGACTACTTTATCAATCACGACGAACGGCTTAGCGCCCAACCGATCGACCGGCAACAGCTAACCGAACTGCTAACAACGGTGTTTTATCGCGGGCTATTTTTAGAAAACCCGCCTAGCGATCAATTAGCCTATACAAGAAATTTACAATATATGAAACGCGATTAAACGACGGTAGACGTTTAAATCATTGCCGACATGGCACAAGATAACGAGGAAACACCGATGGATTTTTCATTCTCAGAAGACCAGATTGCAATACGAGAACTGGCCTATCAAATTTTTACGGACCGGGCGACCGACGAGTTCCAGTTGGAATTTTCCCGCAACGACGAGGCTTACGACGATCAGCTATGGCAAACACTCGCTGACCAGGGCTTACTTGGCATTGCTATTCCTGAAAGCGCAGGCGGTGCTGGCCTCGGCTTCACTGAAACCTGTTTAATATTAGAAGAGCAAGGCAAGCGCGTTGCGCCGGTACCGGTTTTTTCAAGCTTAATACTGGGCGCAATGCCGATTATTCAATTTGGCGACGATGCGCAGCAAGCAAAATACTTATCGCCACTGGCTGAGGGCAAGCTAAAACTCTCGGCAGCAATTAGCGAAATCGCCATGCCTGAAGCTATTCGCCAAGGCGTTACTGCAACTCAAAACGGCAACACATGGACATTGCAAGGAGCGTTGGATTGCGTTCAAGACGGCGCGGTTGCCGATGCGATTTTAGTTCCGGCCAGCGATAGCAATGGCAACACCAGTGTATTTATTGTCGACTGCTCTTTGGCAGGTGTCAGCACCGCAGCGCAAGACGTCGGTTTGCTTGGCCCATGGAGCGCCGCACTCACACTCGATAATGTCAGTGTCGAGAACGATGCATTACTGGGCAGTGCAGGTCAGGGTGATGAAATTGTTCACTGGCTTGAGCAATACGCCAATGTTGCACAGTGCGCACTGCAAACCGGCATTACCGAAGAAGCAATGAAACGCACAGCCGCTTATACCAGCGAACGCGAGCAGTTTGGTGTGCCTATTGGTAGCTTCCAGGCACTGGCGATGCGCATGGCCGACAGCTATATCGATGTTGAAGCCATTCGCTCAACTTATTGGTTAGCATTGTGGCGACTCAGTCAGGGGCTGCCCGCCGAGGCAGAAGTGCGCGCGGCAAAATGGTGGGCCTGTGAAGGTGCACACCGCGTTATCCATACTGCACAACATTTGCATGCGGGTATTGGCGCTGATGTCGAATATCCCATTCACCGCTTTTATTTGTGGGCTAAGCAGTTAAGTTATTCGCTGGGCAATGGCTCACACCAGTTAGCAGCACTGGGCAAACTGCTGGCGTCGGATGATTCGTTTGGTTATGCGGCAATAGAGGTTTAGCAAAATAACACCGCAAGGAAGCATAAAAGAAAAAATTTGAATAGCCAACGCTTATTATGTGGCGACAGTTAAGGCAACGCTTAAGGACCAGCATTCGCTAAAAATCCACCATCGGCAACCAGTGTAATGCCGGTGGTGTTGGACTCAGAAGCCAAATAAAACACCGGATTTAGAATTTCTTCGCTTTCGGCAATACGTTTCAATAAGGTTGAGTCGCGCATACCATCTTCAAATCCCGGTATTGAAGCAATGCTGGCATCAACCAAATCCGAACGATAAGGCCCCGGCGCAATCGCGTTAACGCGGATACCCGATGCCGCCCACTCTTGTGCCATCACTTTGGTTAAAGCTTCCAGCCCCGATTTTGTTGCCGCGTAAAAACCGTTAAACGCCGGCGGTCGCAATGCACCGACGGTAATAATATTAATAATGGAGCCACCGCCGTTTTCAATCATGGCCGGTGCCAGTCGCGATGCCAAATACCAAGGGCCGCGCAAATTAATCTGGTACATTTTGTCGAACTGTTCTGGTGTCAAATCCTTAAGGCCACCAAAGGCAATATTGGTACCGGCGTTATTAACCAGAATATCCACCGCACCGTATTTGGCACTAACCTGCTCAACCAGCTGGTCAATATCTTCGGTTTTGCCGGCATTGGCAGCAATACCCTCGGCCTGGCCGCCCTGTTGAATAATTTGCTCGGCAAGCTCGGTGCAATTTTGCTGCTTGCGGCTGACGATAATGACTTTGGCGCCTTCGCTGGCAAAACCCAGCGACATTGCCTTACCCAAACCACGACTTCCACCGGTAACTAGAACCACTTTATCTACAAATTTAGCCATAATATTTTTATTGCCTTAGCTAGGTGGTAAGCTTTTTAAGCGCTTTGCATTTCTTCGCGCCGACTCTAACCCTTTCTTCGCGCTGTAACCGCATCCGCCAATTGCGCCAATACGATTTCGGTATCGTTCCAACCAATACAGGCATCGGTAATACTTTGCCCGTAAGCGAGAGGCTGACCCTCAACCACTTTTTGATTCCCTTCAACCAAATGACTTTCAATCATCACGCCAAATAGCGCCTGGCTTCCTCCGGCAATTTGTCCGGCAATATCCGTGCTCACATCTAACTGACGTTTAAACTGCTTGGCACTGTTAGCATGACTAAAATCAACCATCACTTTATTGTTAACACCGGCTTTGGCGAGTTGCTCAGATGCCGTATTAACATGCTCGGCACTGTAGTTAGGCTCGGTGCCACCACGTAAAATCACATGGCAGTCTTCATTGCCTTTGGTTGCCACAATGGCCGAGTGACCAAATTTGGTTACCGATAAAAAGTGGTGTGGATTATTGGCAGCGCCAATACCATCGATCGCAATTTTAATACTACCGTTTGTGCCGTTTTTAAAACCCACCGGGCAAGAAAGACCCGACGATAACTCGCGGTGAATTTGTGACTCGGTGGTGCGCGCACCGATAGCCCCCCAACTCATTAAGTCAGCAACATATTGCGGTGAAATCACATCGAGAAATTCTCCCGCCGTGGGCAAACCAGCATCATTTAAATAGCAAAGCAACTCGCGCGCAATACGCAAGCCGTCATTAATTTTAAAGCTACCATCCATATAAGGGTCGTTAACTAGGCCTTTCCAACCGACTGTAGTGCGTGGCTTTTCAAAGTAAACCCGCATCACAACCTCAAGCTCGCCTGCATGCTTTTCTCGCAAGGCTTTTAGCTTGCCTGCGTATTCTTTAGCAGCAGCAACATCATGAATAGAACAAGGGCCTACCACCACCAGCAAACGGTCATCCTCGCCGACAAGAATTTTATGGATAGCCTCGCGCGATTTGACAACTGTGTTAGAAGCTGTCTCCGATACCGGATAGCGCTCCATAAGCGCCACCGGTGGCAGCAGTTCCATTATTTGGTCTATTCGTACATCATCAGTTTGGTGGTTCACGGAAAAATTCTCTTTTTGTTTAACGGTGCGTGTTAATCGATATAAGTTTAAAACTATTAGCTGAAACACTGTTTGAAATACGCGTTTTAAGCGATGGCTTAAACCTTATTTTTATATTTTTTACTCCGCCAGTTCACCGGTTTTTTCGGCCAGAACACCAGCGGGCGCTAATTCTACCCGAATAAACGCCGCTATACAGCTGTGTAAGCAGTAATGATGAGTAAAGATGCTGGCCGGTTACCCCGTATATGCCCGCCGGGCGTGGGGAATGTAGTTTTCACCTTTGCTACCAGGTAGTTAGCCCTTAGAGAGCAATTCACGTAAATCAATAATTCCGGCATTGGCACGCGCGATATACGAGGCCATGACCAGCGAATGGTTGGCAAACAGGCCAAAGCCACTGCCGTTAAGCACCACCGGGCTCCAAATAGTTTGTTGAGTTGCCTCCAATTCACGAATAATCTGCTGCAAGCTGACCCGGGCATTTTTCTTTTCTAACACATCGGCAAAGTCAATTTCGATTGCCCGCAAAAAGTGAATCAACGCCCAGGTGGTACCGCGGGCTTCATAGAGCACATCATCGATTTCATTCCAGGGGGTTTTAACTTCTAATTCCGACGGCGCTGAGGTCGACTGGCCCGCCTGTGCATCACCGGCCAAATCAATATTAAGACGCTTTTGCCCAACGCTTGCACTTAAACGTTGCGACAAACTGCCCAGTCGGGTTTCGACGTTGGCCAGCCAGCTATTTAAATTATCGGCACGCGAGTAAAACTGCGAGGCACTTTGATTGGGGTCGGATAAGCGCAGCAGGTAAGCGCGAGCGTAATTAATTCCCTCGCGATACTCATCTTCAGAGCGCGGTAGTATCCAGCTCTCGTTATCAAAGTGAAAACGCGGCTCGGCAATGACCAGGTCCACATCTTCGGTCGATTGCGATTGCGAGCGGCTGAAGCTTTCACGCATTGATCGCGATAAATCGCGCACCTGTACCAGTACACCAAACTCCCAGTTGGGCACATTGTCGAGCACGGCACCCGGCGGCACAATATCGTTAGATAAAAAGCCTCCAGGCTTATCCAGCATAATAGTCGCCACCTCAATGAGTGCGACCGTGGTAGCAGTACCCGTAACCGTACCCCGCCGCTCACTAGCATTATGCGAAGCGACCCGCTCAGCCACATCAAAAGTATCGGGCTCGTTTGACCAGATAAACCCCAGCACAATACAGGCCAGCAAATAAACCAACAGCACAATGACCAAGGTGCGCGCAAGAAACCCGCTAGCCCACCAATCGCCAATATTCTCTCGGGTCATGCTAATTCGATCACGGGTATCCATGGGTCACTCTCGAGTGTTACTGCAATTTGACTAATAAATAATGCAAATCGACTAATAAAAAGCGTTATTTTAGTGAACGTGCACTGGCGTTAATAAACAGTGATTCTCCGGATTCAAATACCAGCTCGATATCAATGCGGTCTTCTTCCGTTAACCCCTGCGGCATGCCAAACAACATTATATGGTAACCACCCGGCTTTAGCTCAAGCGTCTCTCCTGCCGCGATGCTGAGCTTATCGACTTTGCGCATTTGCATCATGCCGTTGGCATGGCTGTGCTCATGTAGCTCGACGCGCTCAACGCTGGGCGAACGCAGGGCCACCAACGTGGCGGCGCTGCTGCCAGTATTTTTCAGCTGCATAAAGGCGGCCGATACGGTTTTGCCCGGCGGCATTAAACGAAAATACGCATCAACGGCGCTTATCGTTTGCGTTTGCGGCTGGGGTGCAGCAGGCCTATCGCCGGCACTCGCGCTGGGCGTGGAAAATATCGTCAACGCCAGAGCTAAAAGCGTTGTTAAAAACACGGTTAAAGTCACAATGAAAAACGACGCAACAGGGACTAAAATGGTGGGAGCTGTTAAGGTAAAACGGTGAAAAAACAAGCGCTGGCCTCCGGTTAAATACCCGCTTAGTAGCAATAAAAAGTAGATAAACCACCGGGGTTCAATGGTTACTACCAAGGCAGCCACTATAACACTGACCGCGACTGGATCGACGATTCTCACCGCAGGCATGGAATTATTGCCGTTTACCGACGTCAAACCCCATTCACAGCCACCCTTATAGAACTGGTGTAAGCTATAGGGGCTATAGTTTTAAATAGAAGCAAGCGTCATTAAGTGAATTCACAAACCCGAGATGTATGCATGACCATTCGATTGACACGAAAACTCGCGCTATTCAACCCACCGGGCACTTTATTGACTGCGCTTTTGCTGGCGCTGGCCGTGCCAACCCAGGCTGGTGATGCACCGCCAGCCGATTTAGCAGCTCCAGCACCGCAGGAAACAGCCACCGACCAGGTTGATAACGGCTTAAAGCGAGCAAGCCTTAAACAAGGCGATTTAGCCAGCACCGCGAGCGGCGACAATGAATTTCTGCCGGTGGACGATGCGTTCGAACTTAGCATCAACCTCGATGGCGATACCGCGACACTGGTGTGGGTGATTGCGCCCGATTACTACCTTTACCGCCACGCATTTTCTGTTGCCATCGATAGCGAAACCGCAGTCCAGCCCCTGACCGAACAAGTGGAGTTTAGTCAGGGTATTCGCAAAATCGACGATTATTTCGGCCCAGTCGAAGCCTACTACTACCAGGCCACTGGCAAGTTACCATTAACAGCCATTGAGTCAGCCGCGATTGAGGCCAGCCACCCACAAACCAACCCAATAACACTCACGGTCAAATACCAGGGCTGCGCCGATGCGGGACTTTGCTACCCAATACAGGTTAAACAACTGGTACTGGCAAGCCAAACAGCGCCTGGGCAATCCAACAGTGAAAACCTACCCGATAACACAGCGACAAAACTCAAAACAAAGCTGCCCTAGCCCTGACTAAACAAACGACCAAGGCCGACAACGATAAAATTACTCTAAAAAGCGATATTTGTCGCTAATTTCGCCCATCCCATACTGTTTTTCTTGCATTAGCATAACTATCCCCATAGCATTGCCTCCATTCTGTTGGCATTCGCCCAACACCGCCGCTAGTCACTCTAGCGCGGGCAGATCGAGGCTTTTTTAAGACAATGTCGACAATTCTTGTGCTGCATGGCCCAAATCTTAATTTATTGGGTACCCGCGAACCTGAGCAATACGGCAATACCACATTGGCCGATATTAATCAGCAATTGGACGAAATAGCGGCACAGCACAACTGCTCGCTAGACAGCCTGCAAAGCAATGCCGAAGCCGAGCTGGTCGACCGCATCCATGCCGCCCGCGGCCAAATCGACTTTATTATCATCAATCCGGCAGCGCTAACCCATACCAGTGTGGCACTACGCGACGCACTGCTTGGCGTTGAAATACCCTTTATTGAGGTGCACCTGTCAAATATTCATGCCCGTGAAAGCTTTAGGCATCAATCGTATTTATCCGATATTGCGGTCGGCGTGATCTCGGGGCTGGGCGCACAAAGTTATTCGCTGGCGCTTACGGCAGCAATCAGCAAATTATCCGGCTGATCGCAGCGTTAACGCAGAGCAACATTGAGTACAGTTATCAACACTATTTTAGTAAAGCTAAATCCATTATATGAGAGCGCATTATGGATATCAGAAAAGTTAAAAAGTTAATTGAACTGTTAGAAGAATCTAACGTTCAGGAAATTGAAATTAAAGAGGGTGAAGAATCGGTACGCATTAGTCGCGGCGGACAAACCGCCATGGTTACTGCTCCCGTAGCAATGCCTGCCCCAGCACCGGCAGCGCCTGTTGCCGCAGCGCCTGCCCCAGCAGCGGCCGCACCGGCAGCTGCCGACGACACACCCGCCGGTCACGCCGTGCGCTCGCCCATGGTTGGCACGTTTTACCAATCGCCATCACCTGATGCGGCAGCCTTTGTTACCGTTGGGCAAACCATTAACAAAGGTGACGTAGTGTGTATTGTTGAAGCCATGAAAATGATGAACCAGATCGAAGCCGATCAATCGGGCACGGTTGAAGCCATTTTGGTGAAAGACGGCGAACCCGTCGAATTCGACCAGCCGCTTATCATCATTGGATAGTTACTACTTAGGCTGCTGAACGAAAGCGCCTGCAAAGCTTTTGACTCACAAGGTCCATCAACATGTTAAACAAAGTCGTTATCGCCAATCGCGGCGAAATTGCATTACGTATTCTTCGCGCCTGTCGCGAGCTGGGTATTAAAACCGTTGCCGTGCACAGCACCGCCGATGCAGATTTAATGCACGTGCGGCTGGCCGATGAAGCCGTTTGTATTGGCCCGGCGCCATCCAGCGATAGCTACCTGAGCAGTCACGCAATTATCAGTGCCGCAGAGGTCACCCAGGCCGAAGGTATTCACCCAGGCTATGGCTTTCTGGCAGAAAACGCCGACTTTGCCGAGCAAGTAGAAAAAAGCGGCTTTACTTTTATTGGCCCCACCGCCGACGTGATTCGCATTATGGGTGATAAGGTCGCCGCAATTAAAGCCATGCAAGAGGCCGGCGTACCCACCGTTCCTGGCTCCAATGGCCCGCTGACGGACGATAAAAGCCGCTCGCTGAGCATCGCTAAAGACATTGGCTACCCCGTGATTATTAAAGCAGCTGCCGGTGGTGGCGGTCGCGGAATGCGCGTGGTTGAGGATGAATCGGAACTCATCAATTCTATTGCGCTGACCAAGGCAGAATCGAAAGCCGCCTTTGGTGACGACACTGTCTATCTGGAAAAATTTCTTGGCAATCCTCGCCATGTAGAAATCCAGGTGCTGGCCGACGGTCAGGGCCAAGCCATTCACCTGGGTGATCGCGATTGCTCGCTGCAACGTCGTCACCAGAAGGTTATTGAAGAAGCGCCTGCACCATTAATACCCGAAGACCTGCGTGCCGAGGTCGCACAGGCCTGTGTTAACGCCTGTATTCAAATCGGTTACCGAGGCGCAGGCACTTTTGAGTTTTTATATGAAGATGGCGGTTTTTACTTTATTGAAATGAACACCCGGGTTCAGGTTGAGCATCCAGTGTCAGAAATGATCACTGGCGTCGATATTGTTAAAGAGCAGCTACTGATCGCCTCAGGTGAAAAGCTATCAATAACGCAAGACGATATCGAATTTAAAGGCCATGCTTTTGAATGTCGAATTAACGCCGAAGACCCCAATAACTTTATGCCTAGCCCCGGTTTAATCAAACACTACCACGCACCCGGTGGTAATGGCATACGGGTCGACTCCCACATTTATAGTGGTTACACGGTACCCCCCCACTACGATTCACTGGTGGCAAAAATCATCTCCTACGGCCCTGATCGCGACACGGCGTTAACCCGTATGGCCAATGCGCTCGACGAACTGGTCCTCGATGGCATTAAGTCAAATACTGAGCTGCACCAGCGGCTGGTGCGTGATACCGAGTTTCGCTGCGGCGGTGTTAATATTCACTACCTTGAGCACAAGCTTGCCAACGAAGCCTCGTCGTAAACACCGGTTATCGCGAAGCCCTCGCAATGACCTGGTTACAGCTCCATATTGATACCGACCCCGCCAGTGTCGATCGCATTGAAAATGCGTTGACAGAGGCGGGTGCCGTTTCAGTCACCTTACAAGACAATGCCGACCAGCCCGTACTTGAACCGGGCGTTGGCGAAACACCACTTTGGGATGCAACCCGTCTTACCGCACTGTTTAGCGGTAGCGCTACCCCACAGGATATTATCAAGCAGCTGGGCCGCAGCTTGGGCCAGCCGCCAACAAACTATCGCTTTGAATCTCTGGAAGACCAGGACTGGGAGCGCAGCTGGTTAGATAACTTTACCCCGCTACGCTTTGGTAACAATTTATGGGTTTGCCCCAGCTGGCAACAAGCCCCCGACCCCGATGCCGTTGTCATTGCCCTCGACCCCGGCCTTGCTTTTGGCACCGGCACCCATCAAACCACCGCACTCTGCCTTGAATGGCTTGAACAAGCCGAGCTCACTAATAAAGTGATTATCGATTACGGGTGTGGCTCCGGTATTCTGGCAATTGCCGCACTGTTACTGGGCGCAAAGTCGGCGATATGCGTAGACAATGATCCACAAGCGCTAATCGCTACCCGCGCCAATGCCACACAAAATGGTATTGATGAGGCGTCTCTAGCAGTTTGCCTCCCCGAACAGCTTGAGCAAACACTCAATGATATTGCTAGAAGCGAGGCTATTGCCACAAGTGAGACTAGCGCCAAAAGCAAAAATAGCGACATACATGACGGTTTTGACCTGGTCATTGCGAATATACTGGCGGGGCCGCTAATTACCTTAGCGCCGCAGCTTAGCGGGCTAATGGCACCCAATGGCGAACTGGTGTTATCGGGCATTCTCGATATACAGGCAGAGCAGGTTATGCAAGCGTATAACAGCAAGGTAAACTTTAGCCCTATGGCAAAGCGTGATGAATGGGTAAGATTAAACGGCCGCACGCTTTTTGCATAATTAGCGACAACATTCTCTACAACAAAGGCGCCGCAAAAACATACCGGGATTCCCTGCATGATCAGCCAATGCCCTAATTGTCAGTCACGTTTTGCTATTAGTGGCGAACAGCTTAGCGTTGCCAATGGGCATGTGCGCTGCGGTACGTGCATGAAAGTATTTGTTGCCATCGATAATCGGGTTAACGACGATTCCGACAATTGCCGTACTACGAGTACTAACAGTGCAACCATGGCGCCTGAGACTGGCACCATGTCACTGAATAAAACCCAATCGATCCCATCAGCCGACCAACACAATCACCTGCCAAACAGCGACTTTGAAAACCGGGCTGGCCGGGTCGCAAACAATAGTGATAAACCATCTGAAGCTGAGATTGGTATTACTGGCGGCGATGAAAATAAAGCTGAGCGCGAAAATGAAGTAACGCGCGACTGGCTAAACGAATTGCTGCCAGAAAAACGGCAAGCCAGCAGCCAGAATAATGCCCCACCAGCGGCACAAGCTCGGGCAAACCAAAGCGAATTACCAATCGATGCTGAATCGGTCAGTGAACCCGCCTTTATTCCTAGCGGCGAAATGCAGCGAATATATGAAGATGGTCGCATTGAGCCCTCAATGCATACGATAAACACGTTTGAGCGGCTAAATAGCATTGAGACACAGCCGGTTGAAATCGCCCTTGCCACCCAACATTGGCGCGCAAGCCATTGGCTGCATAGCATAGGCGGTAGCTTGCTGTGTCTTGGCTTGCTGGCCGCGCTATTTGCCCAATGGATGCTTAACCATCCGGCAGACTTTCAACACCACCCCCGCTGGCAGCAGGCTTATGCGATAGCCTGCCAGCTTAGCCAGTGCCAACTGGCTGCATCAGAGGCTGACTACCAAGCGCAATCGCTGCGTGTTTATGAACACCCCGAGCAAAACGATGCGCTAATTGTTGAAACTGTGATTATCAACACCAGCAAACAACTGCTGCCCTTCCCGCATATCGAACTGCGCTTTAGCGATGCCGATGGCAATAGTAAAGCGTACCGCCGATTTACCTCGGCAGAATACCTGCACGGCGAGCTTAGCGGTGCCAGTGACATGCCCAGGGCAACCCCGGTTCACATTGCCATTGAAATCAAAAATCCAGGTGACGAGGCGGTCAATTACACGCTAAAATTAAAGCCGGCGAGCTAAGCAAGTCATTACTCACCAAACACTCCCCGCTAGCGTGTCGGCAATGCACAGTTACCGGCGGATATTAAAAGCGTTTGAGTTAAAACCCAGATGATTCGGACCCAATGATCCAGATAGGCCCCTACAAGTTAGCCGGTCGTGCAGTACTGGCACCCATGGCTGGCGTTACCGACGTTCCTTTTCGGCAACTCTGCCGCCAAATGGGCGCGGCCATGGTGACCGCCGAAATGAGCGCCAGCGACCCTGCGCTGCGCGATACCAAAAAATCGCAGCTGCGGCTCACCCACCCCTACGATCTTGAACCTAGGGCAATTCAGATTGTTGGCACCGACCCCGAACAAATGGCCATGGCGGCGCGCTACCAGGTTGAGCACGGCGCGCAAATTGTCGATATTAATATGGGCTGCCCGGCAAAAAAAGTCTGTAAAAAACTGGCAGGGTCAGCACTCATGAAAGACGAAGGGCTGGTTCGCCGTATCCTTACTGCCGTGGTTGCCAGTGTCGACGTACCAGTAACATTAAAAATGCGTACAGGTTGGGATCTCGATAATAGAAACGCTGTACAAATCGCCCAAATGGCCGAAGATATGGGTATAGCTTCGCTGGCCGTGCACGGCCGCACGCGAGCTTGCCGGTATCATGGCGCGGCCGAATACGATACTATTGCGGCAGTTGTTCAAGCGGTAACGATTCCGGTATTTGCCAATGGCGATATCACATCGGCAATAAAAGCAAAAACCGTTTTGGACTACACTGGAGCCGACGGCGTGATGATAGGCCGCGGTGCGCAGGGAAAACCGTGGATATTTGGCGAAATCAATGATTTACTTGGATATGCCAATGCATCGAGTGAACTTTTTACAGGTAAACCATTGAGCTTTGGTTATGCAAATAATAAAGAACGCCTTATAATAGCTCATTTACGGCATATTCATCGCTACTACAACCAGCACGATAACCGCTGCGATAGTCAGCATAACAACCGGCATAATGGCGAATATACCAAACAAATAACGAGCACTAATGGTAAACTTGTTGATAGCAAAGCTGTTGATAACAAAGTAAAAGCTGTAATCCGGCCAAATTTGGCCGTAAGGATGGCGCGAAAACATATTTGCTGGTATTTTGAACAAATAGCACACTCGATCATCGAACAATACGAACGACAAGATGAACGACAACAACATCAACAAGAGCAAACAGTAACTGCTGAACCAGAAACACTAGCTGCAGAAACAACAGCAGAAACCCGTCATGCAGCTAACAGAGAAGAAACTATTAGGAAAACAGCAGCATTAAATACAATAACGGATTATTCGGTAAGTGAAACAGGTACGATCCCGTTGGGATGTCGCTTAACACCTCAAGAAGTCACGCGACTGACCGACAAAATAGAAATTGCTAGAAAGCAGTTCAACCAGTTAAGCAGCTGTACCGCACAACTGGAACACATAAAACACTTTTTTGGGGAACTACAAACCACAGGGGACATCGCGGCATGAGCACAAGCGACTCTTATTTGCATGAGCCAACAACTAACAACCAAATCCAGCCTCCAGTAGATCAGGCGGCAATGGCAGCCGATTCAACCGCAAGCTTGCGTGAAAATGTTGAAGCAGCAATGGCCAACTACTTTAAACACCTTGATGGACAGCCGGTTTCGGATGTCTACCAAATGGTATTGACTGAAGTTGAAGCACCATTACTTGAGCAAGTGATGAAGTATGTGCGCAACAATCAGACCAAAGCAGCGCACTTACTCGGTCTTAACCGTGGTACGCTGAGAAAGAAACTCAAGCAATACGGTTTACTATAGGCCATTAAAAGTAAAACCGTTGCGAGCGTAACACCAACGCCCTGATCGCCAGCTTATTACTGACGGTGGGAGCAGTATGAACCGGAGCCTTGCCTGTCTCGATGGATATTGTCGACGGGTGCGGGTGTCGTGTTTATCGATGTTGCGCTTGTCTATCGACTCAAAGCACTTGTCCTTTACTGCGGCAGGTGCTTTTTAGTTTCCGCAATCGGCTTTTTCGCAAGTCTAGCCATTATCCAGCACCCGTATTTGCGCGGAGCGGCTCGGTGCTCTGGCTGAGGTACACTCACTTAACTTAACTGGCTTAAGCTGGGGACTTTTCCTCCCGGTTTCGATTTTCTTTGCTGTTTCAATACGTATTTTCTGGTTAAATACGCTTTTCTCGGGGCATCGCAATCTGACATCACAACCTGGGCATAAACCGTACTATTCGTACTCACTCTATAACTCTCATTCAACAAGCACTCGATCAAGCACACGCTTCTATGACAAATATGACAAATCGTTCTTTAGCTAGCATCCAGCGCGCATTAATCAGCGTGTCCGATAAAACCGGTATCGTTGAGTTCGCATCACAATTAACCCAGGCTGGCGTTGAAATTCTTTCAACCGGCGGCACCTACAAGTTACTCAAAGATAATAACGTCAACGTGGTCGAGGTTAGTGAGTACACCGGCTTTCCTGAAATGATGGACGGCAGGGTGAAAACCTTACACCCCAAAGTCCATGGCGGCATATTGGCCAGGCGCGGCACCGACGACGCAGTCATGCAAGCCAATGCGATCGATGCGATCGACCTAGTCGTGGTCAACCTCTACCCATTTGAAAGCACGGTAGCCAACCCTGATTGCTCACTAGCCGATGCGGTTGAGAATATTGATATCGGCGGGCCCACCATGGTGCGCGCCGCAGCAAAAAACCATAACGACGTCACCATTGTGGTTAACAGCCGTGATTACCAACGCGTGCTCAACGAGCTGGCCGAGAACGATGGCGCAACCACTTATCAAACTCGCTTTGACCTAGCAATTAAAGCCTACGAACATACCGCCGCTTACGATGGCGCTATTGCCAATTACTTTGGCCAAAAAGTCGATGGTGGCAGCGAAGGCTTTCCACGCACTTTCAACACCCAGTTCATCAAGACGCAAAGCCTGCGCTATGGCGAAAACCCGCACCAGCAATCGGCGTTTTATGTCGAGAAAAACCCCGCTGATGTCAGTATCGCTACCGCCACGCAATTGCAGGGTAAAGAACTCTCGTACAACAATATCGCCGACACCGATGCCGCACTCGAAACCGTTAAGCTGTTTAGTGAACCCAGCTGCGTGATTGTGAAACACGCAAACCCCTGTGGCGTGGCGTCTGCCGATACTATTGAACAGGCCTATCAACGCGCATTTGAAACCGACCCCGAATCTGCATTTGGCGGCATTATCGCGTTTAACCGCGAACTCGATGAAGTCACAGCTGCAGCCATTTGCGCCAAACAGTTTGTCGAAGTCATTATCGCACCGGGCGCAACTGCTGGTGCACAAGCCGCCGTGGCAGAAAAGAAAAATGTACGCCTGTTGGTTTGCGAACAATGGGCAGCCAGCACATCCGCATTAGACTACAAGCGTGTTAATGGCGGCCTGTTGTTACAGGACCGCGATCTGGGCATGATTAGCGAAAGCGACCTGACCATTGTCAGCAAGCGACAGCCTACCCGCGAAGAAATCGCCGACCTGCTATTTAGCTGGAAGGTGGCCAAAATGGTGAAGTCCAACGCGATTATTTACGGTAAAAACAAGCAAACCATTGGTGTAGGCGCAGGGCAAATGAGCCGTATTAACTCGGCACGTATTGCGGCCATTAAAGCTGAACACGCAGGGCTGACCGTTGCCGGTTCGTGTATGGCATCGGATGCATTCTTCCCATTTCGCGACGGTATCGATAATGCTGGCAGCGTTGGCATTAGCTGCGTTATTCAACCCGGCGGCTCAATGCGCGATGAAGAAGTCATTGCAGCGGCGGACGAACACAATATGGCAATGGTCTTTACCAGCATGCGCCATTTCCGTCACTAAGCTCGCGCAAATTTACACGCACAGTTTTAAACAATCAGGATAACAACGTTTATGCAGGTATTGGTTATTGGAAGTGGTGGCCGAGAACACGCATTGGCCTGGAAACTGGCGCAAAGCCCACAAGTCACAACGGTGTTTGTGGCACCGGGCAATGCGGGCACAGCGCTTGAAGACAATATCAGCAATGTCGATATCGCGGTAAACGATTTTGCCGCGCTTGCCAACTTTGCCACCGATAACGACGTCGCACTTACCGTTATTGGCCCAGAGCAACCACTGGTTGACGGGATTGTCGATTATTTTAGCGAGCGCGGCTTGCGCTGCTTTGGCCCCAGCGCCGGCGCCGCACAGCTCGAGGGTTCTAAATCCTTTACCAAGGATTTTCTCGCACGCCACAATATTCCCACCGCCGAGTACCAGACCTTTACCAACCAGGCGCAGGCAATTGCCTACGTCGAGGAAAAAGGTGCGCCAATTGTTGTCAAAGCCGATGGGCTGGCCGCAGGTAAAGGCGTCATTGTTGCCATGACACTGGCCGAGGCCACCGCGGCTATTGAGGATATGCTGGCTGGCAATGTGTTTGGTGAGGCGGGCCACAAGGTGGTTATTGAAGAGTTTCTTGAAGGAGAAGAAGCCAGCTTTATTGTAGTCACCGATGGCGAGCATATTCTCCCCATGGCAACCAGCCAGGATCACAAGCGCGTTGGCGAAGGTGACACCGGCCCCAATACTGGCGGCATGGGTGCTTACTCGCCCGCACCGGTGGTGGACGATGTGATTTTTAATCGCATTATGGACGAAGTGATTAAACCCACGGTTGCCGGCATGGCCGCAGAAAACAATCGCTACACGGGTTTTCTCTACGCTGGTTTAATGATTGCGCCCGATGGCACGCCCAAGGTCATTGAATATAATTGCCGCTTTGGCGACCCTGAAACACAACCGATTATGATGCGAATGAATTCGGACCTGAGCCAGCTTTGCATCGCGGCCGTCGACCAGCAACTGGATGGGCTTGGCATCGACTGGAGTAGTCAAACCGCACTGGGTGTTGTGCTGGCTGCCGAGGGTTATCCTGGCAGTTACGAAAAAGGCCGCGTGATCGATGGGCTCGATTCAATCGACGATCCCGACTGTAAGGTCTTTCATGCCGGCACTGCGCAAGACGGTTCAAACGTGGTTACCAGCGGTGGCAGGGTGCTCTGCGTAACCGCACTGGGTAATACCGTCGCAGAAGCGCAAAGCCGCGCCTATAGCAGCGCTGCCAACATTCACTGGGAAGGCGTTCAACTGCGCAAAGATATCGGTTATCGCGCCGTTGCCAGGGAGCGTGCGCAGAAAGCCGCCAGCGCTTAAATCATTGCCTGGTTACATTGCCTGGCTACTTGTGCGGGGGTAGCTATTATATAGGCGTAGCAACTGCTCGGGAGTAGCAATACCGGCAATTGCCATATAAAAAAGGAGTGTTGCCATTTCTTGGTTCGGGATTCGCAGTCAACAGCGCAGCGCTAATGTCGGATTATCGCTAATCGCATGCGTAGCGGTTGCACTGCGCTGTTCACGAATACGACTTCCAGCAATATTGCTACTAACGCTGCTGCCATTATCGGCCTTATCCAATCCCAATTCGTATCAAAAACAACCTGAACAACTCCGGGCCAATCCAATCAATGGCGAACTGGCACCAAGTCTTGCGCAAAGCCTTACACAAAGCCCAGCACAAAAGCAGACAAGCCGCCCACTGCCGTTAATTGAGGTCAGCCCAACGCTGCACCTTGCCAACGATAGCGCACACCGAGTGCCACTGGCAAACTACCTGGAAAAAAGGATCGCCGCAAAAACTACAACAAGCATCCGCTCAATACCCGACTATAACGAAGTATCTAACCCCTACTCGCCATTATGGCAGCCGGTATATAAATACTACAAACTGATCGTACCCAAGCCCGAAACACACTGGTATCGTCTGCGCCTGGACAACCCCGGTCAGCAGTCGCGCAGCTATATTCTCTCTATTGAGCCCGACCAGATTCTAAGCGCAGCAAGCGTTATTTTTTATGATGGCGCAGATAATACCAACCACAAACCCACGGCAATTACCCCAAAATTAATCAAGGCCAACGAGTTCTATCACCGGCAATCCAGCCAGCCCCATGCCATGGACTATCAGTTTTCAATAAACCCAGGGCAGACCGCAACACTATTGATTAACGTTGCCACCGATAACTGGATTTTTCCCAACTTTACACTCTATACCGCGGCTGAACTGGTGCAAGCCAGGGCAAAAGAAGTTAACTACTGGAAAGTAATTACCGGGATATTTATCGGCATGATATTTTTTATCGTGTCATCCACCATTGTCACCAAGCATGGTGGGCTACTCTGGCTGCTGTCCTATTCGTTTGCCAGTATCGGTTTTGTACCAAACTTTTTAATGATCAACCTGTCTGGGTTGGGTTTAACGTCCGAGCAACTTGGCAAGCTGTCTATTTGCTCGGGCATTATCGCCGCCGTCTGTTACTTTGGTATTTTAAAGTCGGCACTGAAAAACCACCCGCTCATTGCACTGTTAAAGAATCGCTGGCTGTTTGCGGCAATTATTTTATTTACCGCCATTGGCGCATTGATACCCTTTGCCTACGCAGGCACTTTTATGCGGGCACTTATCGTACTCAATGCCATCGTAGCGATCACAATTTCCTTCCATGCTTATCTGCTTGGCAATCGTATGGCCGCACCGGCAATCGGCTTAACCAAACTGACACTGTTCTTAATGCTGATTTTTGCCTTTTTCCAGGCGGGCATCGGCACGCTCTCGGATATGCAACTGCAGCTCTGGCTGGCATCGGCAGTGATGCTTGAGGCGGCGATACTTGAAATTATGCTAATGGTTCTTGAGGGACGACGCCGAACCCATGCGCTGGTGCGGTCGATAAACGCCGCAAAAAAAGAACAACATATCGCAGCCATTTCGCCATTCTTTGGCGGCAACCGACATGACTTGCGCGCCTCACTATCGGATATTATTGGGCTTGCCGAACTTATTGGGGAGTCTCCACTGGATCAAACGCAGCGCAAGAACATGCTGGAGATCCAGCGCTCGGGACACAGCGCGCTGGACAATATCGATGCGCTATTTTCAATACAGTCGGCAGACCAGCAACGCCCACACAACCCGGAGCCATTTAAGCTCAGCACGTTATTATCCGAGTGCACGCAGTTCTACGGCTTTCGTGCCGGTGAACTCAATAAGGAAATTATTGTAGAGCTATCATTGGATGCACCCGAATACTGGAGTGGTAGCCACGAATATATTCGCCAGCTGCTAATGCATACGCTGGAGTATTTTTTGGCAGCCAGTCATGTCACAGAAATTCGTATAAAACCGTGCAACTTTGCCGCCGAATCGATGGATATTACCTTCTTACTGACACTGGATATCCAGCACAGCAATCGACCCTACAGTTTTGAGCAAGACACCGCACTGGTTGAATCGATTGCCAGAAAACTCAGCGGCGAACTGCATATTGAGCAACAGCAGGACCACTTGATTATTAACGCCCATTTACCAGCAACGCAAAATGCTAACCGCTCGCGCCAGCAATACGATCTCGACCTGCTTAAAAACCGTCGCATACTGATTCTGGACGACAGCACCACCTCCTGCGAGGTGATCGAGTCGTACCTCGACCGCTGGAATGTTATCAGCTTCAAAACCAGCGATTTTAATACTGCACTGGCCACAATCCGCCACCAGTCTTCCATTAATCAACCCATTGACCTCGCACTTATCGATTTTGTGATGCCAGGAATTAACGGTATAGAGGCATCGCAGTTACTGCGTGCAAGCCCAGACGTGCCCAGCGATCTTGCCATTATCATTATGTCGAATGCGGCATCGTCTATCGATTTAATCAATGTCAAAAACCACGGTATCAAACGCGTACTGGATAAACCCGTGCTCGCACATACCTTGCAGCTGGTATTGCTTGAAGAGTTTTATTTTTTGCACTCACTGCAAGATGGCTTGACGCCAACCCAGGCCGCGGCCGACGATATCAAACACCACAAGGCTATTGCCAGCGTCCAACTGCTACTGGTTGAAGATAATCCGGTCAGCGCAAAAATTGTTGGGGTTATGCTCAACAAGCTTGGCATCGATTATCAACACGTTGTATCGGGCAACGAGGCGCTGGCTAAAGTGCGCAGCGAACACTTTGATATAATCCTGATGGACTGCGACCTGCCCGACGCCTCCGGCTTCGACACCGCCCGACAGATCCGCGCTTACCAACAACAGTTAATCGACAACCCGGATAAGGACAGCGAAAAAAACCTGGGCCAAACCCACACCACCGCAGCAAACATGAACCAATCGCCCATAGTAATTATCGCACTAACCGCCTATGATAACAGCGAGTGTGAACAGCAGTGTCTGGCTGCCGGTATGGACGAATACCTCTGCAAACCGATTAATTTATCGCAACTGCAGGCAGTGATTTATCGCGCACTTAATCAAACAGCTCACTAAATAATTGTTTTAATCTGCAACAATCATGGCGAAATTCTTTCAAAAACCGCTGCTGCACTGTTTACTCATTGGCGCAGTCATCGTACTTGTGCAATGGCAAACCCAGCCACCACCCGAAGTGTATATTGACCAGGCGGAAATCCAGCGCCTTAAGGATGAGATTGAAAAAGCCTTTGGCAGCAACCAGCCCATTGATGAAAACAAATTGGTTGAGCAGTTGGCCGAGGATGAAATTCTCTACCTCGAGGCAAAGGCGGCCGGCTTTGACAAGCTCGACACCGTGGTGCTCAGGCTGGCCAACGTCGCCGATTTTTTGCAACTGGTACCCAAGGACAGCAGCATGGACGAACGCTACCAGGCTGCATTGTCTATGAAGCTCGATGAAACCGATATCGTCGTGCGGCGACAAATGGTCACACTGTATAAAACCGCACTTAAAAACAGTGGCGCAGTACCTGAACCCAGCGAGCAAGCCATTGAACAGTATTATCAAGATCACCAGCAGACCTATACCCAGGCGGCACGCTTCGCATTTAGCCATGTGTATTTGCAATCTAACGGCGCAGACGCCGCCGCTGATCTTGCCGCAGCTGGGCAATTGCGCGCCAAACTGTTAGCCGACGGCAATAACCCGGCCAGTAGTGGCAAAGACGCACTGGATAAAGCCATTGAAAAAGGCGATGTATTTTACGGCGGCCACCACTTTAATTTACAAAGCCAGCGTCAAATTGCCAGGCATTTTGGCCAACAGTTTGCGCAGGCACTGCCAGGCCTTGCACAACAACAATGGAGCCCACCGGTGACATCGGGCTTTGGCCACCATCTGGTGTGGATCTCTGATAGCAGCGCAGCAACACCCAAACCGCTGGCAAAAGTGCGCAGTAATATCGTGCGCGAAATTACCATGCAAGCCGAAGAACAACTGTTTCAACAAAAGCTGCAAGGCATTATCAGCAAATACCGCATTTTAGTTGCCGGTGACAATGACGAATACACAGCGTTTACATTTAGTGAAAACGCTTCACTGCGAGCCGATACTGATGGAGGTGAAGAATGAGCCATCACACGCGACATCGCTATTCACTATTCTGTCAGCTAAGCGTTTTACTGGCGCTGCTGTTGGGCTGGCAAAGCCCGGCACAGGCGCACCCCTTAGCGCCGGGGCTACTGGCACTTAGCGAAATCGAAACCAATCGGTTCCAGGCTATTTGGAAACTACCCAATAAAACCGCCGACCGCGGCACGCTGGCGCCGTTTTTTCCCGATCAATGCGAAATCGTCGACCTCGAAGCCCCCGTTGCTGCAGGCACCGGTCGATCACAGAGTTTTAAGCTGCACTGTGCAGCCCCGCTGTTTGATAAAACTATTGGTGTTAATGGCTTTAGCGCCAACAGCAGTGGCGTGTTGTTGCGTATACGCTTTCTCGACAATCAACTGGTGCACCAGATGCTGGGGTATCAACAAGCATCGCTGGTAGTGCCAGGCCAGCAAAGTGTCACGTCGATATTCAGCCGTTATATTGTGCTTGGCATAGAGCATTTAATTGGCGGTATTGATCACGTGTTATTTGTTATTACGCTGGCACTGCTAGTAGGCTGGAATAAACAATTATTCTGGACAATCACCTTGTTTACGCTGGGCCATAGTGTCACGCTAAGCCTGACTGCATTAGGCGCCATTCGCTTTCCGGTATTTTTTATTGAAGCAATGATTGCACTTTCTATTGCCTGGGCGGCAGCCGACATTGTTCATCGCAACAGAAATAATCTGCAACAGGGCGTACTGCAAAAACGGCCGTGGTTAATGTCAGGAAGTTTTGGCTTGTTACACGGCATGGGCTTTGCCGGTGCGCTGGCCGAAATCGGCCTGCCGCAACAGGCGCTGACGCTGTCATTGGCGGCATTTAATATTGGCATTGAAATTGGCCAACTGGCCGTTATTACACTGTTCTTTGGCCTGGCCTATCTGCTTTACCGAATCGGTATCAAGGTACCCACCCAGCTATCAACCGCCACCTGTTATGTGATTGGCATTATTGGCGCGGTCTGGTTTTGGCAACGGCTGTTCGCGCTATAAGCGTATTTTGCAAACAGCCGTTTCGCTAACTACTTGCAAAGCCCACCGCCTACCAGCTTATAAGGCTCGCAATTGTAAATCAGTCGACCCGCTTCACCGTGCTGCCAGTCGAGCGCTTTTAATGCGTACTCAGGAGCCATACCGGTTGCCGGCGTATCCTGTAATTCTTCTATCGGCTTGGGATAGGTAGACCAGTCTTTTGGCGCGCGCCAGCCTGGCGGTGGCACTAACTCATGGCGCAAACCTGCCACAGGGTATAGCGTACGCCAATAGTGAATGGCCCGGGCCATTTCGGCTACCTTGTCGGGGTGCGCCTGGGCAAGGTTGTTATATTCGTTGGGGTCATCCTTAATTCGGAACAAAAAGTTGGTTACATCTGTGCTGCTAATACCCTGCACCATTTCCTGTACCAGCTTCCACTCGTCATTAAACGCAGTTAAGTTAAACCGCCCTTTTATTGGTGTTTCTGACGCAAAAAACAAATAGTCATCTAACGGTATATTTTGTTGCTCAACAACCGCCGGCAGCATATTCCGGCCATCCAGTTCAAAGTGTGTGTTCGGCTCGATACCTGCCGCCGCAGCAAGCGTAGGAAACACATCCATCACCGACATAATGCTTTCGGCTTTTGTGCCAGCAGCAATTTTTGCCGGCCAGCGCATTACCGACACAACGCGTATACCGCCTTCAAAGGTCTCACCCTTGCCGCCACGCAACGGCACGTTATCGGCACCACCACTGGCATAGGCCGCACCGCCGTTATCGCTAAAAAACAACACAATGGTATTGTCAGCAATGCCTTCGGTATCCAGCGCATCCAATACCATACCAATCGATTGGTCCATCCCATCAACCACTGCTGCATACATTGGCCGCGCACTGGGGCGCATCATCATGCGGGATATCTGTCGCGACTGATCGGTGTTATGACTGCGGGCAGGCAGGCGATTGTCTTCGAGGTCGGCGTATTTCTCTACCAGGTCATCCGGCGCATCCAGCGGTGTATGCGGCGCGATAAACGGCATATAGATAAAAAACGGCTTGGATTTATCGCGCGACTTGATATAGCGCGCCGCTTCCTTGCCCAATAAAAATGACTCGTAACCCTGGTCGTCTATAGACACGCCGTTGCGCTGGAAATCGCGGCCACGCTGGTTGGCAAACGGTGGGAAATAACCCACCTCGGTATGCAGGTGACCATAAAAATGTTCAAAGCCACGCTCGTTGGGGTGATAGGTTTGCTGCGCATGACCCAGGTGCCATTTGCCCACCATTGCAGTTTGATAACCCGCGCCTAAAAACGCCTGCGGCATAAATGTTTCGTCGGGATGCACACCGAAATTGTGCCAGGGCATGATAACGCCATAAGCGACGCCAAGCCGCATCGGGTCGCGGCCCGTCATGAGCGCCGCACGAGTAGGCGAACAAATTGGCGTGGCATAAAAGCGGTCGAGCTGCACACCTTCGCGCGCCAGTCGATCAAGGGCATTGGTTTCAATATCCTCATTGCCATGAAAACCCACATCCGACCAACCCAGGTCATCAGCGACAATCACAATGACATTAGGTTTCTCATTAGCCCACAGCGGCACACTAGCAAAAAGGCTTAAAAACAACGTCAACGATACAGCGCTGCAGCGACTGTTAGCGCCACTTAGAAGGCTACTCGTAAGTGCTAATAAAACAGACATAAATTAACCCCAGCGGTTGAATGTTTGAAACTGCCAAACAATATGACTCGACAAAGCCAGAATTTCAATTACCGATGCCGTTCTTTAACGATGCGTAACCCGGCTATAGCTTTTCACCAGAGGCATGGGTACTAATCACCTGCCAGGCCGCCAGTTTTTGCGCAAAATTAAGTGCCGCATGAGCCGGGCTGGTTGAAGGCAGACGCAATGCAGGAATAGCCTGCGCACTAGCAGAAAGCCCAGGTAATACATAACGCTGGTAGCTTTGCTGCGCTTTTGCCCCATTGAAATAAATATGTCTAATTAACGGATAATCACTAAACAACTGACTAAAGTCGTTAGGCTGAATAGACGCTTCGACAATATCGGCATCGAGGCTGGAATCGCGCTGGCAACTTTGCAATACATCCCATAGCGCTATGCGATGCTGGCGTAATTGGGACAGGCAGTGCAAATACTCAGCGGCACTTTTTTTGGGCGACTTGTTTAGTGACTTTTTTGGAGCCTCATCCAATGATTTTTGTGATGGGTTTTGTGGTAAGTGGGGCAGCTCAAAATGATACAGCTGCGACATAATGCGCCAAAAAGCATTACGAGGATGCGCGTAGTATTGATTGTCATTGAGCGAGCGCTTGCCTGGTATACTGCCCAGAATTAAAACTCTGGCATTAGCATCAACCACTGGGGCAAAACTATTAATCGTATCCATAAAAAGCGCAGTCAATACAAAATTCAAAACAATGCCAGCTAATGCTGGTCGATCAAATCCTTAAGGGTTTTATCACCAAAACGCTGCTCAATAGCCGCGCGCATCTCATCGAGTACGCTG
Source organism: Pseudomonadales bacterium (assembly GCA_965659815.1). Taxonomy (GTDB): domain Bacteria; phylum Pseudomonadota; class Gammaproteobacteria; order Pseudomonadales; family UBA7434; genus UBA7434. The sequence continues at coordinate 41,664 of CBFHXO010000002.1, read as the reverse complement.
GCCACCGGTAACTCCCCGCGAATATCCCTAGGCCGCTCACCATTTAAACTCAACTCTCGTACGCATCTGAGTAAATCGCGAACTAATAACTGCTCCATGGGCTGAGCGGGATAAATTTCTTCACAGCCCTCGCCAGTGCGCACGACATATGATTGTGAAACCAAAAAATCCAGCATGTCCTCTACCAAATGCGGCGCCACTCTTAATCGCTGCCCCAGTCGATCAACATCCCATGCGGGCATGGACTTATGATAGTGCAGTCCAATTAAATACATTAAGCTAAGCGCAAGGCTTTCGGCATTTTCACCGTTGAGCTGCATACTGTCGCGTCGCACCAGAATATATTGTGGGTTCTGAAAATAGAATGACACACTGGCTCCCACCAATAATACCAGCCAACCGATATACATCCACACCATTAAAATAATCACTGAGGCAAATGCCGAGTAAATGGCAATATTACTGGCAGAATTTGCAATAAAGGTCGACACCCCCCAGCCCATAACTTTCCAAATAATCGCAGTAACTAAACCACCAACAAAAGCGGGTAAAAACCTAACCTGTGTGTTAGGCAGAAACAGGTAAATAAATGCAAATCCCATTGACATAATCAGGTAGGGAATCAGGTCACTGCTAAATGCAACAAAGCTGGAGCCTGCGGGGAGTTTTTCAATATACTCCATTACGAAACTGGTATTTGCTGAGGTAGTAATGGCCGCCGAAAGAAATATCATTAACGGCGCAATAAACACCACACTTAAGTAATCGCGAAAACGCTGTGACATATTTCTATCGCGCTTAATTTGCCAGGTGTAGTTAAACGAGTGTTCAATTTTATGCATCATCGAAATAACGCTATAAATCAATAAAGCAAAACCCACCGCGCCTAATACGCCAACCTTAATATTGTCGATAAAACTCATCACGTTGCTAACGATTTCATAGCGCTTATCGCCGAGATCCACCAGCGCCTCAAGCAGCGCGGGCTCAACCTCATTATGCATACCAAAACCTTTTAGCACCGAAAAACTCAGCGCCAATAAGGGCACAATGGCAATAACGGTGTTATAGACCAAGCTCATCGCGCGCAAACTGAGCTGGCCATCGCGCAAATCGCGAATCACTGCCACCAAAATGCGCAGCGTTCTTAATATTACGCGTTCCCATATCGGAGCACTACGGATATCCGTATCCCAAATCCATGCCTCAACGCGCTGTAAATGGTCTTTAAATAAATTTGTTCTGGTCATGCACTACCTTTGCTCTCGTTAACCGTGCCGTCATTAACCGGTGTTCACCTTAAGAAAATAAGAAATTGCTCAATAACAATCATAAACCCTGATCCGACTGACCAAAGGTCTTTCCACCCGATTTTAAATAGTCTAACTCAGCCTTGGTCGACTCCCGCCCAAGTAACAGGTTGCGGTGTGGAAATCGACCAAACTGTTTTATGATGTCATAGTGGTCATGGGCGAACCTGCGGGTGCCGTCAAACATTGCCCGATATTGCTCACCGTATTGTGCAACCACATCATCAGTTAAACGATCAAATAGTGACACCGATTGCTGCTGGTCTTCGATCGACTCCGAATGCTCCAGAGGGAGATAGTAAAAAATTCTCTGGCTGTGCGTTAGCGCCATATCAAAACCTTGCACCAACCCCTGCCGGCAAACCGAACGCGCCAATGCATCATTGGCAAAAGCCTGGCCACTGCCACGGTGAATATTGCGAGTCAATTGATCGAGCAAAATAATCAGCGCCAAACTGCTTTGCGCTGAATCCATCCAGTTATCGAGCTCACCGTTGGCAGCTGCAATCACGGTATCGCCAAATAATGTTTTTATTTCACTATCGAACACCGGGTCGAAACCAAACCATAATTGATCGCGGCCCATTACAATAGCCTCGGGGTTTTCACCAAACCAGAAATCGATAATTTGGTTGGCTGTCATCAATTAACCTGTTGGCTTTTACCGCAATGCGATGCGCAAGTCACGGACCGTTTATGAACAGAAGCGATAAATTAAACCACAACTCTATCATCAGGCATATTGATTAGCCGCTAAAGTCCTGGATTTTGGTTAACATAGCGCAATCGGTACAATAAATTCAACAAATAGTCACGATAAGTGCATAGGCTTTTGCGCTTCGTCTGTTACACTTTGCCCCACCTGTCTGTGCGCGGCATTCATTAGATTCAATGGTGTAAAACCCAAAAACCAACAAACACTGCTTTGCCATCCAATCATTATTTATCAACTACTTTAGCCGGGAACCGCTGTGTTAGATACCGTTAACCTACCAGATGACAGCGGCAGTTTTTTTAAAAAAAACCTGCAATTACTCGCGCACCAGGATATCCAACCGGTATTGCGACGAATTCAGCGCGGTATTGAAAAAGAGGGCTTGCGGGTCAATAGCAACGGCGCACTGGCGCTAACACCACACCCACAGGCGTTGGGTTCGGCACTGAGCAACTCCTGGCTGACTACCGACTTTAGTGAGTCACTACTGGAGTTTATTACGCCAGTATTTGAGTCGATTGAGGAGACCATTGATTACCTTCGCGATATCCACGCCCTGGCCTACGCGCAGCTAAACGATGAAATCATCTGGGGCGCAAGCATGCCTTGCATATTGCCCGCCGATGAGCTGATTCCATTAGCACAATACGGTAGCTCCAATATCGCGAAAATGAAAACCGTCTACCGTCGCGGCCTTGGTCTCCGCTATGGGCGGGCCATGCAAACCGTTGCCGGTATTCATTATAACTTTTCGCTGCCCGAAGCATTTTGGCGCCGTGCATTTGATCATGCGCGCGTTAGCGGCCTGACTGAACACACGCATTTACAATCGTATATCGACGAGCGCTATTTTGATTTGATTCGCAATTTTCGGCGGAACTACTGGCTGTTAATTTATTTATTTGGGTCGGCGCCCTGCGTCGATAAATCATTTATTCACAATCGCGACAATGATTTAATTGCATTATCCGAGCAAGACCTTTATTACCCAAATGCCACCTCGCTACGCATGGGTGACCTGGGCTACCAAAGCTCTGCTCAGAAATCGCTATTTGTCTGCTACAACGGGCTGAACAACTATATTGAAACCTTAGGTAATGCCATTAAAACCCCATACCCTGCCTATGAAGAAATTGGCTTAAAAAAGGGCGACACCTACCAGCAGCTGTCAACGGCACTGCTACAAATTGAAAATGAGTTTTACTCCCCTATTCGTCCCAAGCGGGTTACTCATAGCGGCGAAACTCCGCTTAGGGCGTTGGAGCAACGCGGTGTCGAGTATATTGAAGTGCGTTGCATGGATATCAACCCCATGCTTGCTAGCGGTATCGATACCGAAACCATTCGCTTTCTCGACAGCTTTTTACTTTACTGCCTGCTGTCCGACAGCCCGCAGTGCGACAAACAGGAGTTTGAACGGATTAGCGTTAACCATTCTCGCATTGTTAACAAGGGCCGCGACCCCGCATTAAAATTGTATTGCGGTAAAACCGAAGTACCCATGGGCGACTGCGCAAACCGGCTGATTAACGGTATAGAATCGATTGCCAAACAGCTGGACCAAGCCCATAACATCTCGCAAAAAATACCCACCCATTGGTATACCCAAAGCGTTACCAAGCAACGCGAAAAAGTACTCGATGTATCGCTAACGCCCTCGGCACAGGTGCTAAAACAAATGCAGGACCTGGGCGAAACACATATCGACTTTGGTATGCGCCAGTCACAAAAACATGCGAATTACTATAAGCAACGTAATGTCGATACAGAAACTCAGGAGCGGCTTATGCAAATAGCCAGCGACTCACTCGACAGCCAACGCAAAATCGAACAAGATAGCAATACCGATTTTTCCAGCTTTCTATACGCTTATTATCAACAGTAATCGTTAACCTAACAGCGGCTGTAGATGAATTTTCTTGCCCACTTTCATTTAGCTGGCGATACCGACGGCATGCGGGTTGGCGCCTTGCTCGGTGACTTTGTTAAAGGCCCACTCACTAAACAACGTATCAATACACTGGCGCTGCCTGCCGATATCGTGCAGGGCATCAAATTACACAGACAAATTGACAGCTATGTCGATCAGCACCCGACACTGCTCTCGCTGGGCAATCAACTAACACCTGAGTTAAGGCGCTACAAAGGAATTGTTCTCGACCTATTTTGCGATTACGCACTTAGCCACCACTGGAGGCAATTGGATTCGCGAGCATTAACCGACTATACGGCTGAAATACTTAGCGTATTGAAACAGCACCAACAACATATGAGCGGCGATGCCAGGCAGCTATACCGGCATATGGAGCAATACGATTTATTAAATAATTATTCCCGGCGCGAAACGATTGACGCTATTATTGTTCGGATTGGCGAGCGCATTAATCGCGTCGATGAGTTTCGCTTAGCCAGCGAACAGATGTGGCAGTTGGCACCGCTATGGCTTAATGAATTTATCGCGATTTACCGCGATATACAGCAGTTTGCGGGTAGTCAAAGAGCGGCGCTAATCCAGCTCTAGCGGTAAACCACAAATGCGGTAAACAATAAATCTTCAAGCAAGCTTTCAGTATCTTCCTCTGCCAGCATGGCCGATACCCGCTCAAACGATTCAACCCGCAACGCCTCTTTACCCTCGGCATCGCTAATGGTTTCGGTGGTCTGAATGGCGAACAGGCTTAACAGGGTATCTTTTATATTAGGCATATGCCGGGTGACACTGGCCTCGCCCTCAGAACCCGCAACCCGTAACGACACTTCAACACTCATATACCGTAAACGACCCGGGCCGCCATAATTGGTTACCAACGCCGGCTCAATAGCGACATAAATCGACTCCGAATCGATACCCTCATCATCATTAGCCCAGCTACCAGACGGTAAGCTCAAAGCCAAGAGTAACGTCATTAAGAGGGTATACAGTCGTTTCGTTATCACAGCGTAAGTGCTCCTGCCAGTATTAAAAACAATGGAACAGCCCCAGGGCTGGTGTATCGATCGCGTTAAAGGGATTCACCAGCGCAGGTATCCGTTGATCGCCGTGCGATTAACTAAATGCAAACTTATTGATCACACCGTGGTCAGAAATTAACAACAGCGATGGTTATCTGCCTTTATTAATCGATTAAAAAGCGGCTATCAAAGCGGTTAGATCATTTTTATAACATATACTAGTCTTAGTGCAATCAACATTTAACGGCAAAGCGTTAAAATCCAATATCGAAGTTCAATAACCAAGTGCAATAGCCGACACTAGCCATTGAACCATAAAAACAGCAGCCACCGCACAGTATAGTAAACCCTGACCGGAAGCTGCGTATGCCAAATACTAGCGGAGAGCAGCATGTCCGATTTACCCCATTTTTTAACCGCACAACGTATTCGCCTGGCAATTTTTGGTGGCGTTGTTGGCCTAATGAGTTTTGGCTATTACCTGCAGTATGTCGAAGGGCTGGAGCCCTGCCCGCTATGCATCACCCAGCGATTCTTTTTAGTTCTATGCGGCGGCCTAGCATTATTAGCAGCTCTACAAAAAGTACAACGCACCGGTGCGATGATTTATGGAGCGCTGGGTTCACTGGCCGCTATTGCCGGTGGTAGTTTTTCTACCCGCCAACTCTACTTGCAAAGCTTGCCCGCCGACGAAGCACCGGCCTGCGGCCCCAGTATTGATTTTATTTTTGAGACTTTTCCGGTCTCTGAAGCACTCAGTATTCTGCTGCGCGGTGACGGCAATTGCGCCGAGGTCACCTGGCAATTTCTTGGCCTCAGTATTCCAGGCTGGACGTTAATCGCGTTTATCGGCCTGGCTATTGCTTGGCTGCTGCAAATTTATGTAAGCGAGCCGACAAGCCAGCGCAATTAACGGGCAATAACCACAGCATTCATAGTAAATGCAGCACGCTAAGCACCCAATGCTAATCTGCAGCGGGTCAGTACACTGATATCGATCACTCATCAGCCAATAGTTAGTTAGCGCTTACTTCTAAACAGCAATAATTGCTTGCTCCAGCCTTTAAAAGATGTAATTCACACGGCAAGAAAAATAAAAATAAACTATGAAATTCATATAGTTATGATTATATCTTCATATTATTGTTAATTGTTCGCGTACTGCTTTCTTGAGAAAGCCCAATTCCTTTTCTAAGCTGAATATTAACTCGCTTATTGAGAACAACATTCAATGAGCCAGGTAAACCATAAAGCAAAATTTGCGTTATAAAGACGCCGCCAGCGAAAGCCGGTGTAGGGGCCATAAAAGGAAACATGTGATGTTAGAGAATTGTAAATCTGTCAAAGAGCGTTGGGGCGGCGTCAGTAAAATACTGGACAGCTGGCTGCAACAAAGACAAGAACTGATTGTTGAGTTTTGCACCGTCAGCGGCGTTCACGACTCATCTTCCATTTACGCAAAAGATACCACCGATGGCTTGCGTCACTTTTGTGAGCTAATGGTCGACTATATTTCGGCGGGGCATTTTGAGGTCTATGACCACCTGATACAGGAAGCGGAAGAATTTAACGATGGCCAGGGCTTGGACGTTGCCCGGCGACTCTATCCTGAAGTCAGCAAGACAACCGAGAAAGTGCTTCAGTTTAACGATAACTTTGATGCAGTGATGTCTGCAGCTGACGACAGTGCTTTAGTACCCAACCTGGCACGAGAATTATCACAGCTAGGTGAAACGCTGGTGTCACGCTTTGAACTGGAAGACCAGTTAATAGAAAGCCTGCACTACGCTCACCGTGAATTAATTGCGAGCGCTTAAATAGCTCAAACGTAATCGCAACAACCGCTGGCGCTAGAACAATAAGCATAACGACAGCAACATTTGCGGCAACATTCGCAATGGTTTGGCCCGTTTATGGAATAGCACTGCATGCTTCCCCTCAGGCGTCAGTGCTATGCCCATTTCGTACTCCACAGTAACTACCGCTCGCCCGACAGCTGATTGCTGCTTTATTTTTATACTGAACATAACATGCGCCGTGTCTGGCGCCTTAAGTTTAGCTGGCACGGCTATGAATTTTGCGCTACCTTTTCGCTGTTAGCGGCGCAAGCCGTTGTTTTTACCGAGCGGTTTACATAAACCAGAGTTTCTATGTCATTGACGCATTTTTATGATACTTGCCAAATTGGCAAACGGCTGGGCAGCCTGATAAGCGTTGTAACAATAATGGGGCTGTTAAGCAGCTGCGCCGACGGTGACCCCCCCGGGGCCAGCTACGAATACGCAGTACATGGTTTGTACTCCGCCCAATTCAGTGACGACGGCGCCCGTGCAATTGTAGGCTCCATTTACCACGGCGGCAGCTTGTGGCAATTTGGCCCCAACGAGCGCCAGTTTAACTGGAATCACAAAAAGGACGACTACTCACAAATTATTAGCGCCGCTTTTTCACCCGACGGTAACTTCGCCATTACCGCTACACCACAAACCATGGTGTTGTGGGATGCCAATAGCGGTGCAAGCTTAACCTACTGGACCGCCCCCAGTGAAATTCTTGATATTAGCTTGTTGCCAGAGGCGCAGCTGGCTTTACTCGGTATGGTTGACCACAGCGCCGCACTGTTTGACGTGCGCAATGGTGGTGTACAGCAGGTGTTTTATCATGACGGCAGGGTGAACGCGGTGGCTATTGATACCAAGCGCAACCGCGTGCTCACCGGTTCTGAAGATTACTCAGCGCGACTGTGGGATATGCAGACCGCCACCGAGCTGCAACGCTGGGATCACAATGACGAAGTTCAGCTGGTTGCACTTTCTCCCGATGGCACACTGGCATTTACCATGGCCAAATACGATAAAGCCGCACTATGGGATACCGCCACGGGCGAATCGCTTGGCAACATTCCATTAATGTCCAGCGCAATTGCCCGCGGTTTAATATTTACTGCCGTTGCCTTTTCTGACGATAGTCAGTATTTGCTTACCGGCACTTCCAGCCGTATCGTGCAGCTTTGGAGTACCAGTACTTTAAAGGAAATCAAGCGTTGGCAAATGCCCAAGCGCGACGCTGTAGCACCCACCAGCGCAGCGGTGTTAGCGCTGGAGTTCGGTAGCAATGGCGACTACCGGGTAATCACCTCCGATGGCTTTGCCCACGTATTAAAATAAGCGGTATTGACTGACGGATAAATCTTACCGTCGCAAACTCTCGCAAACAAACCATACACCCACAAAAAAGCCGACCTATTTACCAATAGCTGGCGCTAGGGTCGGCTTTTTTTATACGCTTGATCTACAAGTCAATCAGCAGTGTTAATACCTCTGTCGACACGCGTTATCATTTCACTATCACGCCCACTGCACACTGGCGCTCACTTGCCAATGATTAGCGCTATTGAGCAAGCGCAGCTTATTCTGCTTCTGCAGCGGGTTCTGGCGTTTCGATAGCCAGCAACTCAACATCAAATACCAATGCTGCATTTGGCTGGATAACATTGCCCGCGCCAGTTTCACCGTATGCTAGCGCAGGTGGGATAAATAGCTGCCACTTTGAGCCCACAGACATCAGTTGCAAGGCTTCGGTCCAGCCGGCAATGACACCACCCACAGGAAACGTTGCCGGCTCACCACGTTCGATGGAACTGTCGAATACCGTACCGTCAAACAGTCGACCTTCGTAGTGCACGGTAACCATATCCGATGCTGTTGGCATCGCGCCATCACCGGTTTCAAGCACTTTATATTGTAAACCACTGTCGGTGGTTACAACGCCTTTAAGTTCTGCATTGGCGGCCAGGCTTTCATTTGCAGAAGCCAGGTTAGCTTCTATCATTTCGGCACGCTGAGCTTGCTGCTGCGCTTGTGCGGCATCACGCATAGCCATCAGTGCCGCCTGCATGTCCTCTACTGTCATTAACTGTTGGCCGTCAATGGTGTCATAAAAGCCGGCATTAAAATACGCTTGGTCAATTTCGACACTGGCCTGCTTTAAGCTATTACTCATATTGCTACCCAGTGCATAGCTTTGCTTTTGCAAATCGGTATCCGGGGCGTCAGTCGCGCGCGACAAGCCAGCGGTTTCCTGTTTGCATGCGGCCAGCAAAGCCAGGGTCATTACTACTGCGAATGCCGATTTCAACTTATTCATTTAATATTCCTGTGTGTTTCATTAGCTGATAATTAGAAGCCGCGTAGACTAGCGCCTGAAAGCGACCTTGTCGAGTAGGCAATCGACAAAGCTAAATCGGCGCTTTCGATTCACCGCCAGTCGAACCATAAAACGACGAACGCTGAGTGATTTTTGAACGCTTTATCATTGACTAGTTTGTATCGCGCACCGCATGCCGGGCCGTTTTTAGCTGTTCAATCAACTCCGGCAGGTTAGCCGCTACATTACCGGCATTGGAGAAATCACCATTGGCAATATCGCCAACGTCCTGCAAGCTTGCCGCGCCATCACCACTGTTAGCCGATTTAGGCGGAAACTCCCGCTCTTCGAGCAGAATTGCACCGGATGAACGGCTGGATCGTGACTTGGGCTTGGGCGGCGCTAAACCGCTTTGCACAAAGCGACCGGACGGTATTTCCAGCCCATTTTCAGGCACCACTAGCTTGCCCGCCCGGTCAACCGGAGTATCGCTTAAGTGCAGCACACCATTAGCATCGCGCCAGCGATAAATTTCAGACCCGGCGCCTACCACGCCACCCACATTGCCTTCGGCCTGATCGTCATATCCAGCAAAGCCCTCAGCGGCTCCCAGCTCATCAAACCAATTGCGCAAATGGTTGAGCTGACGCTCAGACCAGGCAATTGCATCGCTCGGAATCCAGTCGTCCAGGGTCATAATCGGCTGTCCATCGGGGCCACGAATAAACATCGGGGCGACAAAACCCAAAAATACCAACATCAGAATCAATTTAATGCCGAGCATCTTCATTGCTGCAGTTCCTTGTTTAATTGGCCAGGATTCAACAGACAGGCGAAGCGGGAATCCAGGATATGAGACATACGACACCATCGCAGGCTAACCCAATAATATTAGCCAAATTTGTCAGCTTTATTGCGGTGGCTAACGCGGTTAATTCACATATTGGCGAAAAAGCGCTGCCGTTTCACAGACAGTATCGGTTTTTAAAACGGCAAAACGACTAAGGTAGCACTGTATATTTGCATCAATACAGTCACCACTGGCAAGTGCGCTGGCATGGGCTGGCCCACTGCGCGCAGGCTGCAGCAAATGGTTTTCAAGCCACTGCTGCATTTGTGTGAGCTGGCGCCGCTCAGCATCAAGCTCCAGGTTTTTTAGCTGTGCATACATTGCCTCAATATCACTGTGGGGCAATGGCGTTTGCTGGCTTTGCGGACTTTCATTAGATGGGCGTAAAGTATTGCGCAAAGCGCGAATTGGTAGCATCAGTTGCTGCCGCCAGGGGCTGGCAACCGCCAATAGCGACTGCAGCTCAGCACTGTCGAGCAAACGCCCGCGGCTGGCAAGCCATGCCACCGCCAGCAATACGCACACATCGATATCGGCGCGCGCCTGTAAAGACAGGCAGCAAGACTTAACCTGCGCATGTCCGTACAGACTAACGGCAAAATCCCATAGTGATTGCGCACGATCTAGCGGCATAGAAACACCCAGTAGTATCTAGCTACACAAAATAGTATCTATCTACAAAAAATCGCACCGGCCCGCTTAACCCGTTGCTAATAGCTGCAATTGGTCGATGGACTGAAACTATTTCTGCCAATAGCGGTATTGTTACAGTACACTGATTCGAATAATGAATCATATAACGCACATTCAACCACCATCAACTGGCGGTTGATAATAAGCCACACACGCTGACAAATATACCAAGGCTATAATGCTATGCTCGAACAAGTAAAAGATTATTACGGCAAAACCCTCGCAAGCTCTGACGACCTGCAAACCGATGCCTGCTGTATGCTTGAAACGCCGCCCGAGCATATCAAAGCGATTCTTAGCAAGATTCATGACGAAGTCATGATGAAATACTATGGCTGCGGCCTGGTTGCACCCGAGTTACTCGACGGCCTGCGCATACTCGACCTAGGCAGTGGCTCAGGCCGCGATGCCTACGTTTTATCGTCGCTGGTCGGCGAACACGGCTTTGTTGCCGGCGTCGATATGACTGAAGAACAATTGGCGGTTGCCAGGCAACATATTCAATACCACACCGAAAGCTTTGGCTATCAGCGCGCCAATATTGATTTTTATCACGGCTATATCGAAAAACTCGATCAACTGGATTTTGACGATAACAGTTTCGATATTATTGTTTCCAACTGCGTAATTAATCTATCCGAAGATAAAAACGCCGTGCTAGAACAAGCCTACCGACTATTAAAACCTGGCGGCGAAATGTATTTTTCGGATGTTTATGCTGACCGTCGCATACCGCAAACCTTGGTACAAAATCCGTTGCTGTACGGTGAATGCCTAAGTGGTGCACTGTACTGGAACGATTTTATCCAGCTGGCAAAGCGCAATGGCTTTCTCGACCCGCGCCTGGTCAACGACCGCCCGCTAGGTATAGAAAACCCAGATATTGAAGCTCTGATTGGGCATATTAATTTTTATTCGGCAACCTATCGGCTATTTAAAATTGACCAGCTAGAACCGGCATGTGAAGACTACGGCCAGGCCGTAATTTATAAAGGCAGTATTGAACACCTGCCAGAATCATTTTGCCTGGATAGTCATCACTGCATGCCAACCGGTAAAGTGTTCCCGGTATGTGGCAACACCTGGCTCATGCTACACGAGTCGCGTTTTAAACCGCACTTTGAGTTTATCGGCAATTGGGATAAGCACTTTGGCATTTTTGAAGGCTGTGGCACACCAGTACCCTTTGCCAAAACTAACAACGCAATTGATCCGGTCAATTGTTGTTAAACCCAGCTTTAAATCCAGGCACTTACCGACGACGTAATGCCGGCAGCAGTATGCCCAACAGGCAGGCGCCAACAATCAGTATTGCACCAACCACCTTGTTTGTTGTTATGGCTTCATTCATAAAGTAATAACTCAGCGCCATTGCAATAGGAATATAGAGATAGTGGCAGGCGCTGGCTACCACGGCGGGTAGTTCGGTCGTGGCTTTGACCCATAGCGTATGCGCCACCAGTGTACAAACCACCCCCAATGCCAGCAGTCGCGACCAATCGGCGCTGTCTAACTGCCAGTGGGTTTGCGGCCAAAACAGCATAAAAAATAATCCGGCAAAACCAAATTGTGCCCAACTGCGCAAGGCCGTGGGCAAGTATGCTATGCGCTGGTGCATAAAGGGAAGGCACGCGTACAACAGCCCACTAAAAACACCCACGGCAAAGCCAAAGGTCACATCGTTAGCCAGGTCTAGCGAGGGCGTGACAATAATACAACCAACAAAGCACAGTGCGATGGCCAAGGTATCGGATTGGGAGGGTCGCTTGGATTGTATTAATGCATTAATCCACAGCATATGGATGCCGTAGGTAGAAAGGGACAGGGCGCCGAGTGACGGGGTAGTATGTTTAATGGCGTAAAAATAAGTGAGCCAGTGGATGCCAAATACCACGCCGATGGCGAGCATGATTAACCACTCACGTGCTTTGAGCTGCTTAAAATACTGGCGACGGATTAATAGCGGCGTTAAGACCGCGCAGGCGATTATGACACGCGCTATACCAATGGTTACTTCGTTGGTGCCAATACTGCTCACTAGTACGGGCACCAGCGCCATGGTGCTAATGGCGGTGATGGCAACGACAATTAATTGAGGACGGATAGGTAACATTGGGAGGCGATGCTACACGATTTTTTGGGTGAATGAGGCTTTTTTTTAGGATTCGCATGGGAGGGGGGGGGTGTTCTGTTGAGTAGTCGGGCGTTTTTGTATTTTTCTAGATTGTTTGCAGGGTTGGCTGCACGGGATACTGTGCTGGGCAGTTACTTTTTTCGACAGCCAAGAAAAACAACCTTTCTCTTGCTTAAAAAAGAATGCCGTAAACTTGCCGCCGTTTAATCACGGAGATCAGACGAAAGCTATATCAAGCAGCAAAGTTGCCCATAACTGACCACCGCGTACAATTCGATATCTGAAAATCTATTGACTTATCAGTACCGACTATTTTTCTAACACACCGCTATCCGTTTTTTTCAGATCGGCAAGAGCTTTACTTTTTTTAAAATACAAACCCGCTTTAGATTTGAATATCACGCGACATTGGCAAAAGCAGGCGATAAACCAAGACCAATGGCAAATGAAAAATCCGGATAGCCTACTCGAAGCGACCCCTCAAATCTCGGTTAGAGGTTAAAAGCAATGAGCCAAACTATTACAGGGTCACGACAGGTGCAGGGACGGAAACTCGGTACTGGAACGCAATGCGATTTCGTGATGTCAAGGACTTAGGTATAAATCAGATAACGACGATCACTAAAAGCAGCGTAGTCATCACAAGCAATAAAACGGCGGTGCGTTGTTTTTGCTTTTCTTTGGTTAATTTATTTTACACAAGTAAAAAAAGTAAAATTTCCGTACCAATCCACAAATCTTTATAGATATAAACTCCACACTTCTCAAAGCACCCAACCGTAACAGTTAAACGCATCACCAACGTAGTCGCGCAATGGCAATTCGCCATCAATTTATATCGTTATCAATTTGGATTGTTATCAATTTAGCAACAACCACTGCGCAAGATTAATGCCAGCCTGTTTAAAAGCAAACGCTGGCTGTACATTCTTATTTAATACGCACGTGCTTTATCTTAGCATCTATTAGGATATGGGGGCTGGAATTTTCGTTTCAACCCCCGCTATTCAAATTTTTATACACTAAAAATCCAATCTATCGCTTGAAATTATTTATTGCATCCCAAAATTATTATTCGACGCAAAGAGCAACATCGCTAAACGAATCATATAACGGGAGTAAGATTATGAACTACCTATCAACCGCTCGACCCTTTGGCCACAGCTATCATCTAGCCGACGAGATATTTTCAGACAAGCCTTTTGATAATTTGTTTTTTCCATTTGCTGCACGAACAAAGCAAACAAAACAAAAAACCGTAACAGCCACACCGGCCGATATCTACCAAACCGATAGCGGCTATACGATTGAACTTGAAGTTCCGGGTATCAGCAAAGAAGCCATAAGCATTGATATTGAAGACGGCGTACTAAAAGTTGACGCCGAAGTAAGCGCAGCCGAAACCGGCGATAACGTTGTCGAACTGCGGCGCGAACGCTATCGTGGCACAGTAAAACGCAGCTTTACATTGGGCGAGGAAATCGACGAAGAGTCTATCGCCGCATCGCTGGACAACGGCATTTTAACCATCAAGCTCGCCACGCGAGAACCTGTAGAGGAAAAAGTCAGGCGTATAGAGGTCAACTAAATATCCCAACCCTGTGCGCCGGTGATAAACGTTTTATCACCGGCGCAATACTGCCACCCTATCGAACCCCGCTGCCATCTTACCAGCCATTTCACATCTCGACCTGGCGGTAGTAAACTGACCGCTGTTTTAACTGATAACCGAGTAAATACCAGTAAATAATAGCCACGCTATCACGCGCCCGGACATCACCACCATGAGTGACAAGCAAACCCTTTCAAACGTTACACCAGAATCAGAGGCTATTGTTGAGCTTGAAACCAAAGTGGCGTTTATGGAAAAACACATTAATGAGTTATCCGATGCGCTTTACCAACAGCAAAAACAACTCGATCTGCTGAACACAAAATACACCAGACTAAAAGATTACCTCGAAAACAAAGAAAATGAATTGCCTACCGAGAGCGATGACCCCGCACTGGAAAAACCTCCACATTACTAATTGTCAATTGTCGCCGGCAATTGCACCAACAAGTTAAAGCCCGCTTTTAAGCGTTGCCAAAAACCGTTAAGCTCAGCGGCAAGCTAAACACAGGCAAATAAAACTGACCAAAGTGTTAACCGGAGAGCATCATGCTGGGTAAATTCGTTTTATGGGTATCGGGTTTAATTTTTTTCGCCTATGGCGTGGTATGCCTGTTTGACCCGGCAATCCCTGCCGGTTACGCCGGCTTCCAAATGGCAGGTGGCGATGCCTTTGTAGAAGTGTCTGCGATGTATGGCGGCCTGCAAGCGGGCTTCGGCCTTTGGTGTTTGCTAGGAGCAATCAACAATGACTATGCCCGCGCCAGCCTGCTATCGATTGTTTTTGTGATTGGCTCGCTCGCCATTGGTCGTGTTATTGGCTTAAGCCAGGGGCTGGGTGACGTAACCAGCTATACCTATGGCGCGATCTTTTATGAGTCATTGACCGCTTTGCTGGCCTTGCTAAGCCTACGGGCAGCAAAATCTAACCAGGCGTAAATGCCGACGTTTTATCAGCTACGACTCCAGCGATGAAAGCGCTGCACATAGGCCAGTAATTTTTCTGGCTTACGCGCTTTCTTCCACTCCCCGGCAGCAAATTTATTGGCCTCGCCCAAGGTCGGGTAAATATGAATAGTACTCAGAATATCGTTTAATCGCCCGCCGCGTTTCATCGTGGCAATAAACTCATTAATTAACTCGCCGGCATGGTAGCCAACAATCGTCGCACCCAAAATTTTATCTTTGCCCTTGGGCGTAATCACTTTAACAAAGCCCTGCGTTTCGCCATCGGCTATCGCTCGGTCCAGATCGTCCAAATCATAACGCGTCACATCAAAATCAATACCTTTTTCACGCGCCTCAGTTTCGCTCAAACCTACTCGCGCAACTTCCGGGTCGGTAAATGTCGCCCAGGGAATCACCGAGTAATCGGCTTTAAACGATTTGAACCGGCCAAACAGCGCATTCACCGCAGCATACCAGGCCTGATGCGAGGCGGCATGAGTAAACTGATAAGGGCCTGCCACATCACCAACCGCATAAATATTGGGAAAGCGCGTTCTTAAATAGTCATCAACGGCGATGGTGCCATCGTCAGACAACTCAATACCCAGCGCATCGAGACCTAAGGATTCGGTATTGGCACGCCTGCCCGTTGCCACTAGCAAATGTGTAAAGCGAAACCGCTGTTGACTCCCCAGATGCTCGGCCAGCATTTCATAGTCCTGATCGCGCTGTGTAATTTCAATGGGGTAATGCGCCAGCGCAACATTAACACCTTCACTGCGCATCTGCTTAAGCACTACTTCGCTAACATCGGGATCTTCTTTTGGCAGTATGTGTTCGCCGCGACTCACAATAGTCACCTCACTGCCCAGTCGCGAAAATGCCTGCGCCAACTCACAGCCAATAGGGCCTGCTCCAATCACCAATAAATGCGCAGGTTGTGCATGCAGGTTCCAAATGGTATCGGAGGTATAAAACGGCACTTGCTGAATACCTTTGATTGCCGGAACCGCGGGCCTGCCACCGGTGGCGATCACGATGTTTTGCGTGGTAATTACGCGCTCGCCCACTTTAACCTCATAGGGGCTAACAATGCTTGCCTCACCACTGACGCAGTTCACGCCCAATTCGGTATAGCGCTCAACAGAGTCATGCGGCTCAATAGTGTTAATTGCTTGCTGTACCCGGTTCATGACCGCGGCAAAATCCACCCTGGCGCTGGCATCTTTAATACCAAACGTTTCGGCACGATCGATATAGTGCGCGATTTTTGCCGAACGCAGTAGCGCCTTACTCGGCACACAGCCGGTATTTAAACAATCACCCCCCATTTGATGCTTTTCAATTAATGTCACCTCAGCTTTGACCATTGCCGCGATATAAGCGGTGACCAAACCACCCGAGCCTGCACCCAGCACTACCAGGTTATTGTCGAAACTTTTTGGCTTTGGATAATTACGATAAACCCGCCGCACCTGCAACAAGCCAAGTACACGCTTGGCCACCAGCGGAAAAACCCCCAACAACACAAAGGCAAAAATCAAACCGGGCGATAAAATGCCCTGGTTAATATCGATATTGGCAAGCTCGGTACCTGCGTTTACATACACGGCGGTACCGGCCAACATCCCCAGCTGGCTCACCCAGTAAAACGTCCAGGTTTTCATTGACGACAGGCCCATGGCCAGATTAATTAGCGCAGGGGGAAAAATCGGCACCAATCGCAGGGTTAGCAAATAAAATGCACCGTCTTTTGCCACGCCCTGGTTTATGGTGTCGAGCTTACCGGCAAAGCGCTGGTTAACCCAGTCGCGGGCAACAAAACGGGCCGCCAAAAACGCCAGTGTTGAGCCCAGCGTGCTGGCAAACGACACCAACACAATGCCCCAGCCAAGACCAAATAACGCACCACCTGCCAGTGTCAGAATTGCCCCTGCCGGCAATGCCAGCGCAAACACCACGACATAGATGCAAAAGTAAATCAGCGAACCTGCCACAAAGTGCTCGGCAATATACGCATCGAGCGCCTGTTTTTGTGCCGAGAAATAATCCAGCGAAAAATACTGACCAATATCGAAATAGAAAAATGCCGCAATCGCTGCCGCTACAAGAACAAGCAAGAAAATTCTAAGACGCTGAGGGCTATTCATAGCCGCTAATGACTCCCGTTAGACTGTTAGCTCAAGTGCTGTGCCAACAAACCTTAACACACATGCCCTATTGCCCCTATCCTGCCAAATGCGAATAAGCTCATAACCGGGTTCGATTGATTGCACAGGCGAACTAGGATCGGCGCAGACCCAATTGGTTCAATAGCAGCAATCAGCACAAACCCATTAAGCACTGTTTTGCTTAAAATCGGCCAATCAGTGCGGCCGCCCCCTTGAAACCCGCCAATTAAGCCCCATTGAGGTATCCGGGCAAGTTTGCGGCCGCCATTGACGATATTAATATCGTGATTACGGTGGTAGGATACCCGGCCAGACAGGGCAAGAGAGCCCGCACCATTACTAATTATGCGGTTATGCGGTCAATCACCGGCTAACCAGGACTGGAGAAAAAAGTATGAGTAACGCCATCGTTCATGTCACCGATGCCTCGTTTGAAGAAGAAGTTATCAAATCCGACGTACCTGTCCTGGTCGATTACTGGGCCGAGTGGTGTGGACCCTGCAAAATGATTGCACCCGTGCTTGAAGAAGTGGCCGAAAACTACGAAGGCAAAATCAAAGTGGTTAAGGTTGACGTCGATGCCAATAAAGAAGCCGCACAAAAGTACGGTATTCGCGGCATTCCAACCCTGATGGTGTTTAAAGGTGGTAACGCCCACGCAACCAAGGTTGGCGCACTGTCTAAAACCCAGCTCGAAGAGTTTGTCGACAACTCGCTTTAATGCAGCCAATGTATCTTAAGCACCTGATTTAAAATCAGTTATTTCAGGTGCCAATGAGCTGTCAAGCTGGCAAAACTACCGCTGGCAGCTTCTGCGCTCCAACGTCTCGTTTACCCCTCCAATTATCGGCCGAGCTGCATAGCTTTTGCACCGCCGGCCAGCATCTACTATGTATCGTGGATATATAGAAAGCCTGTAATAATTCGTAGCTGGTAATGAATTTCAGTTCATGTTGCTTATAACTTATTGCGGCACGACCACTATTTTCGGGCAAAAATTGGTCAGCAGAGCAGTTTACAATAGGGGTCGGAGGCTGAAATAGCGATCTGTTAGATATTACCTAAGCGGTTCGCAAATACGTTTAAATTAGGCTAGACGCTTACTGCATTCGATGCTAGAGTTGCTGGTATAACTATAGATATTAAAATCTTCACCCTTTTTAATGATCTGTTTTAATAAACTCGTTTTGATAAATTATTAAAACAACCTTTGTTAAACCCAATTAAAGAAACTCAATTTAAACAGACTTGTTCAAGAGTACTTGACCAAAGTAGCCGGTGTTGATGGCCACAGAATGCCACTGTACCCACAAGCCAGTAAATCAGGTGAATACCTCCACGCGTAAAACGCATAAGCCTTGTTCATCTGCTATTTCTCTATGCCAAAACCCTAGCGAAAACACCCGGCAGCGTCAGTTACTAATAAAGGTCGCCAACTATTTAAAATGCTATTTGAAACACAATTGAAAACAGGAACAACGCCATTAACCGTAGGTACAGTTCAAGCTGTACTCGCAGCGAATTAAAACTTGCCAATGGCGTAAACCAATTACCCACAATGGTCTAATACCACCAGCAAACACCTTTATTTATTCCTCACACTTAACTTCACGATAATCACGAACCGTCACTATGAATCTAACTGATCTTAAAGCCAAACCCATTTCCGAACTCGTCAAAATTGCTGAAAAAATGGGGCTCGATAATGTCGCCCGTTCTCGCAAACAGGACATTATTTTTTCGATTCTTAAGCGCCACGCAAAAAGTGGTGAGGATATTTACGGCGACGGTGTGCTGGAAATTTTGCAAGACGGTTTTGGCTTTTTGCGCTCGGCCGACTGCTCGTACCTGGCTGGGCCCGATGATATATACGTATCACCCAGCCAAATTCGTCGCTTTAACCTGCGTACCGGCGATACCATTGCCGGCAAAATCCGCCCACCCAAAGATGGCGAACGCTACTTTGCACTGTTAAAGGTTAACGAAATCAACTTCGACAAGCCTGATAACTCCAAGCAAAAAATTCTGTTTGAAAACTTAACACCACTATTTCCCGACCATCGCCTGGTGCTCGAAGCCGGCAATGGCAGTACCGAAGATTTATCGGGCCGAATTATCGATTTAAGCGCGCCAATCGGTAAGGGCCAGCGCGGCTTGATTGTGTCGCCACCCAAAGCCGGTAAAACCCTGATTTTGCAAAACATGGCGCAAGCAATTATTCGCAATAACCCTGAGTGTTATGTCATTGTCTTGCTGATTGACGAACGCCCTGAAGAGGTTACCGAAATGGAGCGTTCGGTGCGCGCCGCCGAGGTCATTGCCAGTACCTTCGACGAGCCACCAGCGCGTCACGTGCAGGTTGCCGAAATGGTGATTGAAAAAGCCAAACGTCTTACTGAGCACAAGCGCGACGTTATTATTCTGCTCGACTCTATCACCCGCCTTGCCCGCGCCTATAACACGATTGTGCCAAGCTCAGGTAAAGTATTAACCGGTGGTGTCGACGCCCATGCACTTGAGCGCCCCAAGCGCTTTTTTGGTGCCGCGCGTAATATCGAAGAAGGCGGCAGCTTAACCATTATTGCTACCGCGCTAATCGATACCGGCTCAAAAATGGATGAAGTAATTTACGAAGAATTTAAAGGCACCGGTAATATGGAACTGCATCTCGATCGAAAAATTGCCGAGAAGCGTGTTTACCCCGCCATTAATGTGCGCCGCTCAGGCACGCGTCGTGAAGAGATTCTTACCAAAGAAGAAGAACTGCAACATATGTGGATTTTGCGCAAGCTGCTGCATTCTATGGAAGACACCCAGGCCGTCGAGTTTCTTATCGACAAGCTTAAAGACACCAAGACCAACGACGAATTCTTTACGTCGATGAAACGTCAGAAAACCGGAAAAATCGCTTAAGCATTTTAAACCGATTTAATTTGGCCTGTTAATGAGCCTGCAATTTACCGACCTGCGCGAATTTATTGCCTACCTTGAAAAACAGGGGCAATTGGTTCGCATCAGCCAGCCGGTTGACCCCAAGCTTGAAATGACCGAAATCTGCGACCGCACGTTAAAAAAACGCGGCCCCGCAATTTTATTTGAAAACCCCGTCGGTCATAACATGCCGGTACTGGGCAATCTGTTTGGCACCGAGCAACGCATAGCCTATGCCATGGGTGAAACCGAGGTCTCAGCGCTGCGCGAAATAGGTAAACTGTTAGCCTTTTTAAAAGAACCCGAGCCTCCCAAGGGCTTAAAAGATATTTGGGAAAAAGCACCGATCTTTAAACAGGTGCTCAATATGAATCCCAAGCAAATCAATAAAGCGCCCTGCCAAAAAAATCGCTTAACCGGTGATGATATCGACCTAAGCAAGCTACCGGTGCAAACCTGTTGGCCAGGTGATGCAGGCCCATTAATTACCTGGCCACTGGTCATTACCAAAGGTCCCAATAAAGACCGGCAAAACCTTGGCATTTACCGCATGCAGGTAATCGGTAAAAACAAATTAATTATGCGCTGGTTATCACACCGCGGTGGCGCCTTAGACTT
Organism: Pseudomonadales bacterium; assembly: GCA_965659815.1. GTDB lineage: Bacteria > Pseudomonadota > Gammaproteobacteria > Pseudomonadales > UBA7434 > UBA7434. Next base: position 20,584 of record CBFHXO010000002.1, on the reverse strand, counting down.
TAAAGAATGGCAAGATCAACACCCCGGTGAGCCTTTTCCGGTCGCGATTGCCTTAGGTGCAGACCCGGCAACAACACTAGGCGCTGTGACGCCAGTACCCGACACCTTATCTGAGTACGCGTTTGCCGGATTACTGCGTGGCGCTAAAACTGAAGTTACCCAGTGTTTAAATTCCGATTTGCAAATTCCTGCGCATAGCGAAATCATTATTGAGGGTGTGATTCACCCTGGCGAAATGGCCGATGAAGGCCCATTTGGCGACCACACCGGTTACTACAATGAGGTCGATCGCTTTCCGGTATTAACGGTTACGGCGATTACCCATCGCGACAACCCAATTTATCACAGCACCTATACCGGCAGGCCACCCGATGAACCGGCGATTTTAGGCCTGGCATTAAACGAAGTGTTTGTGCCACTGTTGCAAAAAACCTTTCCTGAAATCAGCGATTTTTATTTGCCGCCCGAGGGCTGCTCGTATCGGCTGGCCGTTGTCACGATTAAAAAACAATACCCTGGCCACGCCAAACGCGTAATGATGGGTGTGTGGTCTTTTCTGCGCCAGTTTATGTATACCAAGTTTGTCGTTGTCACCGACGACGATGTCGACGCGCGCAACTGGGAAGATGTGATTTGGGCGATGACCACGCGCATGGACCCGGCGCGCGATACAGTGATTGTTGAAAACACGCCTATCGATTATTTGGATTTTGCCTCACCGGTATCGGGCCTGGGCTCTAAAATTGGCTTTGATGCCACCAATAAATGGCAAGGCGAAACCACCCGCGAATGGGGCACAACCATTGAAATGGATAAAGCCGTGGTAGAAAAAATTGATTCGCTATGGGACTCTTTAGGCATCGACTAATTGCTGTCGCCTAATTTCTGCCAACTAATCCCTACCGAAAAAAGCCCAAGCCACTCTATTCACGGCTGATTCCAACGAGTCTAACAACCCGTCTGTTACAGAGACAAAGCTGGCTAGGTTTTATCAATGCTCCATATACCAGGGCCACGCGCGGCGATAAACAAAAAGATAAAACAATATAAAGCTGCCAATTCGCCGCCGTTAACCATGGGGAAAAAACTCTGCATACCATGCGCCATCCAATAGGCAACAGCCATGGTACCGCTACAAATAAACGCCGCTGGGCGGGTAAACAAACCAATCATAATCAGCGCCCCGCCAACCAGCTCAATGCCGGCAGCTGCCGTCATCAACGGGTTTAAAGGACCGTAGGGAAATTCGACCGGGAAATTAAAAAACTTTTGCGCGCCGTGCCATATAAACAAAAAACCCGCGACAATTCTGAGTAGTGCGTAACTCTGTTCTTGAAACTTATCGAGAAAATTCATAGCCATGCCCTCTTGAGTGTGGTCTGGTAATTGCCTGCATACGATAACAAGCGGCCAACGCAGTGTAGCAAGCTGCTCACTGGAAGCCAACAACGACCCTGACTCACTCCAGATTCGAAGCCTGGAACCGACAGTAGAATGCTCGGCCCGAATTTTCACGCACCCATGCCAACGATTGAGTATTGGGCTGCTTAAACGGCGGGAACCCATGAATCGGATTAACCGATGTGCGCTCGCCAAAACTGCCCGGCGGGTTGAAAATTGCGTCGAGGTTAACTGGCGACGCTTTGGGGATTGTGTATTCAATAAATGTATCAGGTGGTGTTAGCTTTCGGATATTCACCGGCTTAGCTGCCTGGCTTTTCAAGTTCCTGAATCAGGTAACCGAGTTCTTCGGACTTTTCGGTAAACAGGGTATGCGCGTCGGATAATCCCTGATTATAGAGTTGCGGCCCCAACACCTCAATAAAAAATTCGATCAGAAATTCCGCCTCGAAACTTCCGATATCGATATCGAACTCGTCATTAAAATACGTTTTAATTTTTGCCACTATACGATCACTGGCATCTTTTGAAAGTTTAATTTCGGACATTGATTGTTGAGTTTTCGCTATTGACTGGTGGGTTGACAGACTAAATACAACTCCCGTTTTGTCAACGACCCGCCTGAGAAATAAAAGCTCCCAGCCCGGCCGCTACCGGCGCCAGTGTCAAATTGATAAACAAATTCCAAACACTAAAGTCACTCGATAAAAACAGGTACTGGAACAAAGTAATACCGGCCGCCGCCGCATAGGCGGAAATAACTGGCGCTTTCCACATATTATTATTCTCACTCATACCTTTTCTAAAACTATAAATGGCTCATCGATATCAGCATAGCTATGCCGATCGACTATTAAGCCCGCGCTCTTATCTGCTTTTAGCCTATAAGACGCCTGATGCTAGAAAACCCACCGTTAGCTATTATTTTAAAGCATATTAATCTCAATCACATTCAATTATTTGCACTGCAGACCCTATCCCCGTTATCCTGACCGGCATTAACTGATATACACTCAACTATCGATTTTTCTGCTCATGCCAATCCATATCATCTTCGTCTGCCTAGGCAATATCTGCCGCTCCCCCAGTGCCCAGGGCATTCTTGAAAAACTGGTTCATGACGCCGGTTTGAAAAATAAAATTACTGTCGATTCCTGCGGCACCGCCGCATTTAACGCGGGCAAAAGCCCTGATCCGCGCGCCATTGCCGCCTGCGAACGCCAGGGCTACGATATTAGCGAACAAATCGCACGGCAAATCACCCCCGACGATTACCTAAAAGCCGATTACGTCATTGCAATGGATAATATCAATATGATGAGCGTAAAAGCCTGGGCACCCGATAACTACGCAGGCGAATTGAGTTTGTTTATGCGCTACGGCGGCGCCACCGAACACGCGCAAGTGCCCGACCCCTACTATCTCGACGCAGATAAATTCGACGGCACAGTAAAAGTGTTAGAAAAAGCCGCGAAAGGCTTATTGGAATACGTAAAAGAAAAACACCAGCTATAAAACTATTTAGCCAGCCACTGCTGGGTCACCACCAGCTGTTCACCGTTGAGAATACTGGCACTGTAGTTGGCACCGGCTTGTACTGCACCCACGCCCTTTGGCGTACCCGTCATCACAATATCGCCATCCTCCAGCGTTAAAAAAGCTTTGATACCGGCAAGAATTTGTGCGGGCTTATAAATCATTAATCCAACACCGCCGTGCTGGGTGGTAACACCGTCGATATCGAGCTTAACCGTTAACTGCTCCAATGGATCGGGCAAATCAACAAACTCACTGAATAATGCCGCACCATCAAAGGCCTTGGCGCGCTCCCAGGGTAAACCGGCCTTTTTTAACTTACTCTGGGTTTGTCGCTTAGTTAAGTCCAGGCCAACCGCAACCGCCGCAAACTCACCCCCTTCAACTATAAAAGCGATTTCTGCCTCATAATGCAAAGCGTCATCTTTTACCGCAAAAAGTGCATCGCCAATAGCCGAGTTGGGCTTGTTAAAAATCACCATCTCATCGGGGACTTCGCTATCCATTTCGGCAATGTGTTCTACGTAGTTTTTGCCCACGCAAATAATCTTTGACGGTGTAAACGATTTTCCTTTTACTACTACGGTTTTCATTTTAATTCGCTCTTCCAACGCTGGTGCCACATCTGCACCACTGGCTCGTTTTTACCAATACGCATCGGCCTTCCGGTTGCGGCTAACCCCTGCTGACACTGCTCCGCCGCCGGTAAATCTTCTTTAGAAAAAATATCACCGCCAAAGGCGTAGGTTTGCAGGCTTTCTTCGCGCTTATCAATATCCGAACAGGTACCCGAATAGTAAACAACCGAAGTACCTGGTGTAGCACCGGGCTCGGCACGGATAATTTGCGCATCACCCGGATTGACTACAATCACCGTGCCGGGAAAAATCGTATGATTCATGGCACCGGGAAATCGCTCCGGCCAGTGCGCTTTATCTTTATCAGCCAGGTTTTCTATGCCCTTTAACGCAAAGGCCCAACGGGTATGAATGCCAAATTCATCTACCACGCCATGCGATGTCATCATTGGCGCCAGCGAGTCTCTATGCAGGTTAGCAAAGTGATAACCTTCATGGCTTAAGCTGGTTACCAGCTTCCAGTTCGCCGCTACATCATAGCGCCTGGTTTCAAGCGTATGTAATTTATCAAAATCAAACCCGGCAAATTCATCAGCAATATCATCGAGCGCATGATCCACTAACGACTGCTCGATATTCGGCCGTAAACCCACCACCAGCAAACCCGAGCGGTCAGACACCGGTAACTGCACCAATCCACAATCTTGTTTATCTGAGGCAAAGCAATCGTCTTTGGGTCGACCAGCCAGCTCACCATTAAGCGCATAGCTCCAGCCATGAAAACCGCAGGTCAAACGCTTTTTACTGCCGTGACCGCTGGCAACTTTGGCGCCGCGATGACCACAGGCATTAATAAATGCCCTGAGCATACCACTATCATCACGCGTAACCACAATGGGTATACCCATACATTCAGCAGTCATAAAACTATTATTGGCAGCCACCTCGCCGGCAAAGCCTATGACCTGCGGAGTATTTAAAAAGAACTGTTCACGCTCTTTGGCAAAACGTACCGGGTCGGTAAAAATATCCGGCGTATCAATGCCAGGCGCTGCCATGGTATCGGTGGTATCGCTGCTAACGCGATCAATAAGGCGAGCTATCAGCTGGTGAGTGTTATTTTTATTCACAGCAAACGTTTAACCTGTTAGTTATACATCCATGAGTTTGGCTCGGTAGTAACGCAACTCTTCTATCGAGTCTTTAATATCGTCGAGCGCCAAATGGCTGGACTTTTTCTTCATACCTTCGAGCACCGCCGGCTTCCAACGCCTGGCCAGCTCTTTAAGTGTGCTAACGTCAAGATTGCGGTAGTGAAAAAATGCTTCTAAATCTGGCATATAGTTGGCAAGAAAGCGACGGTCCTGGCAGATGCTATTGCCGCACATAGGAGAGTCGCCTTTTTGTAAATGCTTTTGCAAAAAGGCAATGGTTTGCGCCTCAGCTTCGGCAACACTGATTTTGCTCTCACGTACGCGCTGGGTTAAGCCCGACTGACCATGCTGGCGAGTATTCCATTCGTCCATATTATTCAGCACCGAGTCCGGCTGGTGAATGGCTAACATGGGGCCCTCGGCAATGGTACGTAAATCGGCATCGGTAACAATGGTGGCAATTTCAATAATCACATCACTGTCGGGGTTCAGCCCGCTCATTTCAAGGTCGATCCAAATCAGGCGATTAATATCTTGCATTGTGCTACAACTCCCTACCCTTTTGCGCTTAATTTGCAATGCTTGTTAAAACGGCAACAGTATAACGCGCCACCTGAGAGTTTACAGTGCAATAGCGGTTTAATGACGAATACAGTAAGCTAGCCGCCCACATGTGATAGCGTGAAGAATGAGTAAACGAAAACTTAATAAGCAGCAGCGCGGGCGCATTGCCAGCAACCAGGCAGCAACATCGGATAACGCCGAGCTACTGTATGGCCTGGTCATTAGCCATTACGGCAAAGAAGTTGAAGTGCTTGCCGTTAATGCCAACCGGGTAGCCGAATCAGCAGCTGGCGCAATCACCCAGCGCTGCCATTTTCGCGCCAAGCTACCCACCATTGTGTGTGGTGACTATGTGCGCTGGCAGGCACCAGGGCCCGAGTCGGCCACCGGGGTAGTTGAAGCGCTGCTGGAGCGCGAATCCTTACTGCAACGGCCACGACCCTACGAAGACCCAAAACCCGTGGCAGCGAATATCGATACCATCTTTATTACACTGTCACCCAGCCCCGAACCCATCACCTCGCTTATTGATCGCTTTTTAATCGCCGCTGAGAATGCCGGCATAGCGGCGGCGCTGGTGCTGAATAAGGTCGATTTACTTGAGCAAAACTCGGCAATAGCGCAAGAGCTGGAACAGCTGCTAACGCTTTATAAAGACCTGGGCTACACGGTTTATCGCTATAGCGCCTTCACAGCCGGGTCAGAAAGCGCTAGTGAATTTCACGCCGCGCTGATCAATAAAACCAGTATTCTGGTTGGGCAGTCGGGTGTAGGTAAGTCTTCCATTATTAATGCACTGGCAGGCGAACAAAGCGCTAAAACGGGTGAGATTTCTGAGGCCAATGACAAAGGCAAACACACCACAACCACCTCACAGCTTTACCGATTATTGGCGGGCAAGGCCAGTATTATCGACTCGCCCGGCATTCGCGAGTTTGGGCTATGGCATTTAACGCCCAATGATATTATTAATGGGCTGCCGGAGTTTCAGCGTTATGCACTGCAATGTAAATTTCGCGATTGCGAACACGGCAATAGCAAAGGCTGTGAGTTACAGGCGGCAATTGAGCGCGGTGATATTCACCCCTCGCGCGTAAGCAGTTATTATCATATTCTCGACTCGCTGGAAAAATAACGAACGCACCAAACGCGTTTGATAGAAACCCATTGGACGAATACCGATTTATGTTCACTAGCGTTAGAGTCAATTGTTTTAAACAACAGGTTTTAAAAAAGAAGGCCACTTTATGCCATCAACACTTTCCAACAGTATTATGCTCCAAACCGACGAATGCGAAGCCCTACTTGGCAACGCTAATGTACTGCCGATCTTTGTCGGCAGCGAAGAGGCCTTTTTGGCCGGGCATATTCCAGGCTCTGCTTTAATCCGACCCAAAGATATCGTCTGCGGCGTGGCCCCCGCCACTGGCAAGCTACCCGATGCCGATGATTTAGCCGATCTGTTTTCACGTATTGGCTTAACACCCGAAACCATTGTTATTGCCTACGACGATGAAGGCGGCGGCTGGGCAGGTCGACTGATTTGGACCTTGGATGTGATAGGCCACACTAACTATCACTACCTGGACGGTGGCAGTATTGCCTGGTTAGCCGAGGGGCGAGCCAGTACCACAACCGCACAAGCCATAAATCCATCTGACTATGCAATTACCATTGACCGCTCGCAACTGATAACCGCAGACGCTATTATCGCCGCGCTAGACAAACCGGATTTTATTGTTTGGGACGCGCGCTCGGCGGAAGAGCACGCGGGCACCAAAGTACTGGCTGCAAAAGGCGGGCATATTCCCGGCGCTGCCAATCTCGACTGGCTTGATTTGATTGATAGAACTAACCACAGCAGGCTTAAACCGTTAGATGAGATAAAGCAAATGCTGGCTGAACGCAATATTGCCAACAGCAAAGCAATCGTCACGCACTGCCAAACCCATCATCGCTCGGGGCTAACCTACCTGGTGGGTAAAATTCTGGGGCTTAATATTAAAGCCTACGATGGCTCATGGTCTGAATGGGGCAACCTTGAACACACGCCCGTCAACACACTTTAAAACACCCATACCGCAGGAACACCAACAGCATGAACTTGGCTGAATTACGCGACAAATTATTTATTACCTTACAACACTGTGTTCCACAGCATAGCCTATCGCGACTCACAGGCTGGCTGGCCGAATCAGAAATACCCTGGCTCAAAGATTTTTTAATTCGTCTGTTTAGCCGTTTTTTTAACATTAATATCCCCGAGGCCGTGCCTGCCGATTACGAAAAATACCCAAGCTTTAACGCGTTTTTTACCCGACAATTAAAACCCGGTGCGCGACCCATCGCAGCTGGCGAACAAGTGATTGTATCGCCCGCCGATGGCAGCATTAGCGAAATAGGCAGCATTGATAAGCAGCGCGTATTACAAGCCAAGGGACAATACTATAACCTTACCGCTTTACTCGGTGGCAACACGGTACTGGCCGATGAGTTTGCTAATGGCGCTTTTGCCACCGTGTATTTATCGCCCAGTGATTATCACCGCGTGCATATGCCCTTTGCCGGCACCTTGCGCAAAACCATTTATGTGCCTGGCAAACTCTTTTCAGTTAACCAAACAACCGCAGACAATGTTGAAGGTTTATTTGCCCGTAACGAACGTCTGGTTTGTATATTTGATACAGCACACGGCCCCATGGCTTTGATACTGGTTGGCGCAATGATTGTTGCCGGTATCGAAACCGTTTGGGACGGACAGATTGCCCCTAACGATATTCAGGCAATAAAAACCGATACAACCCATTCTATTGCTCTCGATAAAGGCGAAGAAATGGGCCGATTCAAACTGGGCTCAACCGCTATTGTGCTATTTCCCGCCAATACCGTGAGCTGGAACAATATGTTAAGTAATGGCAGCACGATTCGACTCGGTGAATCATTGGGAAACATTAATAATTAGCCTAATCTTTCGGGTAGATAATTATTGGCTGTAATTGATACAGCCATGCTACCCATAAGAGAATCGCTATGCTTTCAAAACTCGACGACTACCCGGTTCATCAAACACCTGAGCCGCTCTACCGAACGGCCTCCAGCGACCGCAACACCTACGACCGCTACTGGTATAACGCCCACGCCCAAGACAGCAGTTTTTATTTTGGCGTTGCGATGTGCCGCTACCCCAACCTGGGCATTCTCGATTGCAGCTTAAGCATTGTGGCCGATGGCGAACAGCATGCCTTTCATGGCTCATGCCGCGCACCCGACGAACCCACCGATACCCGCGTGGGTCCCTTTGAGTTAAAAATTCTTGAGCCTATGGGCAGGCATCAAATCACCATTGCGCCCAATGACACCGGCATTGAATGCGATTTAATTTTTACGCCCAAAACCGGCGCAATACAGGAAGCCAGGCAAACACTGGGCAATCATCGCTATGTGGTGATGGATGCTACCCGCCTCGATCAGTTTGGCAGCTGGAGCGGCAAGATACGTTATAACGGTAAAGAAATTATTGTCGACGGTGAAACCACGTTTGGTTTAAAAGATCGCAGCTGGGGAATTCGCCCGGTGGGTGACGCCTATACCGGCGGCGCTCCCATGGATGCCTACCAGGCCAACCACTTTATGTGGCTGCCCATTCACTGGCCTAACGAGTGCACACTGGCCGGCTGGTTTGAAGATGGCGACGGCTATCAATGGCATACCGACCAGGGCATCGTGCCCAGCTATAGCACTATGGATGCCATACCCGCCGTGGTCGACCCGGCAATGAAAATGTGGAACGGCAAAGTGATTTACGATATCGATTTACAACCCGGCACCCGCCATGCCAATAGCGGCAGCTTTACTATGACCGACCGATCGGGTGCGAGTATGGATATCACCGTAGAAATGACCGGCATGTTACACCGAATGAAAGGTCTGGGTTACCAAAATCCGGAATGGGGTCACGGCAAATGGCATGACGAATTGAAAATTGGCAGCGAAAACTGGCAGTGCAACGCCGTTGACCCACTGGCCTTAGAAAACATTCATTTACAGCAAGTGATTATCGCCAGGCGCACACTGCCTTCGGGCGAGACTGAAATCGGCCATGGCGTCTTGGAGCAGATGCATATGGGCCGCCACGCAGTATTGGGTTTTGATGACTGGTTTGATGGCGCCAAATAAAAGCCACTCATAAGTACAGACAAATAAAATAAATCAACCGCTGGGAGAGACCGCATGACAGCAGTAATTGATCCACATAAAAACTGGGCGCTGGTAGAACAACGACTGGCGGAAGAAACCGACCCCATTTTAATACGCAACCTTGAAGTGGTGTTAAAACACATGAAAGCCGAGGCCACGCTCGATTTTGATGCCTTGATGTCAACCGTGGCCGATGAAGCGCGGTATCACTTTTTTGGCAGCGAAAACGATGAGGCCTTTGCCGGACCCAAAGGCAAGGAGAATGTCGAGGCGTTTTATAAAACCATTATCGACATGGATATCCATCGCATTGAGCACAATATAGACCGACTAGTGGTCGACAAACACTGCGTGATTACTGAGGGCCAAATGCGTATCGCCTACCCTGGAAGCCTACTTAAAGATATGGGCCATAACGTCAGCGATACCGATGCCTATTATTTATATGAAACCCGCAGCGCCATTGTTTGGCCCATTAATGATGATGGCCTGGTCGTTGGCGAAGACAGCTACACAGGTGAGGATGGCTTTGCTGGCATAGAAAACCGCAAACTCAGCCTTGAAGATATTGTCACCGTAAAAGCAGCCTAATAAAGACCGCTATCGCTTACTGACAGGTTTATAACCATCATGACAAAAACCGACAGCGCAATTGCAATAGAAAAACATATTCGCAAAGAAACCATCATGAATTTTATTATTAACCTGGTGCTTAACGCCGGTATTGCCTATGCGCTACTGGGCAAGCAAGCCGTGCTAAACCCCTGGGGTGAGCACGGCTATGTAATGGATTTATTGATCACCGGCTTTTTGCTGTCGACGATTCTAGGCGGTATTTTTATTGTGATGTCGCGTCGTAAACGCGATAGCGGCGACCTTAAGCCCGCAGGCCACGAGGGCCAAAGCCTTAGCTGGTTATTGCCCTATAACCTCTGGCTTGCCGCACCGGTGTTGGGTATTTTAGGCGTTTTAGTCGCTGTACCGCTGCTACTTGGGTTTTTCTTTTTACTTAACGTGACAAACTTGTCGCCTATTGAATATGCAGCAATTAAAGGCATTTGGGCTGCGCTGCTGGCATCGGTAATGGTACCTATCGCAATTCTCCAGGGCTTAAGAGCCAGCAACTGATAGCAAAACTAGTGCCTTAGCTGTAATGAACAGGGGCCGCCCTGCCACGAATGCAAGCTAAATGACTCTTCGGTATCTAACCAGCGACCGGATACGCCATGCACCAAACGAGTGGTATCAAAATCATTTGCCGCACAACTGGCATGCACGATGCCGTGACCGCCGCGTTGCAAATGTTGTCGATACGGGCAGCTGCTATTTATTTCGGGCTCAATCAGCTCTATCTCTAACAGTCCAGCGCGATTGCGCGCACGTTTTGCATTAAATTTCTCGCCCTCAATATCAAGCACTGCATTTTCTATGACAGGGTTTTGCCAGTGGAACACTGACGCATAAAACTCAACGGCTTTATCGATAGACTCGGCCGCAATACTTACCCGATCAACCGCGCATTGTAGTTTGATTTGTTTCTCTTTATCTTCAGTATTCGCGTTGTCTGAAACCACACTATGCTCAAATTCCTGGGTAGGACTCACCAGCTCAAACATTGCATCACCGGTGAGTACATCCATAAATGCAAAGCGAATACCAGGAAACTCATTAACCTCATTGACCACCGCACCACGCTGCTCAAGATAGGCAATACCCAGCTCCCGATCGCCGCAATGAATACCTAAATGTTGTATGCCTGTACCGTAGTGGCTTTGATACACAGCGACCGGGTCCTGCCCCTGATGAATATGCATAAACTCAATTTGCACCTTACCTGCCATACCCAGCGCAACATCAATACGCTTGGCGCCGCGCCAAACCCGGTACTCGGCAGAATCCACTTCAGCAGTGAATTGATTGAACGGCCCCCAGCCAAACACCTGTTCGCAAAACGCAACGGTTGCGGCAACATCATCGACAATATAGCAAACTTGCATGGGCGTAAGACGCACGTCCGGCTTATCTGACATAACACTAGCTCCAATTTTCAACGCGACATGAAAAATAACGATCAGTCTTTAGCAAGCCAGCGAACCGCCGTTAACAACCAGTGTTTGTCCGGTGACCCAGCTGGCTTCATCGGATGCGAGGTAATTCACCGCACCGGCAACATCGTAACCAGTACCTAAACGCCGCGCCGGAATTTGGCGAATAATGCGATCGGCAAACTCTTCGGGAACGTTATCCATTAAGCCCAGTGAAATAACATTGGTGGTTACGCCGTCGGCACTGACTTCGCGCGCCAGATGGCGCATTAAATGCGCAGCGCCGGCTTTAGCAACACCATACACCGATACATTGACATCCAGGCCCTGGCGCCCGGCCTCAGAAGAAATTGTAATTACCCGACCCCAACCTCGCTCGCACATGCCATCGATAACCGCTTTGGTGCAGTTCAATACACCGTAGAGATTTACCTTAAGATAATCATCCCACTCCTCGGCGGGTAATTGCCGAAAAGTCGACTGATTCACCGCTTTGGCGCCAGCGTTACCGGCGTTATTAACCAAAATATCAATGACGATATTTTCGCCAGCTAACACTTCGAGTTGTGCACGCACCGCAGTAAGATCGGTTACATCAAAAGCACAGCCAATGGCCTGACCGCCGCTGGCTTCAATATCAGTAGCCACTGCCTGCGCCTTGGTCTGATCAAGATCATTGACAATAACCCTGATGCCTTTTGTCGCCAGCTGCTTGGCAACAATGGCGCCCATACCTTGCCCTGCACCGGTAACCAATGCGGTTTTTAACTGATTCATACTTTTTCCTTTACACTATTTACTGTCTACTGTTTGCTGTTTGCTGTTCATATTGGCTCAGCTGACTTAGGAGAAATCTACAGCATCAGCAGCATCGGGATTATTTTCGAGTAACTCAAAAATATTGCCAAATGGATCTCGCCCGTAAGCAAAACGCGCCGGTGCTGCGCCAAACAACGGCGCATTGAATGTAACGCCGTGATTAACCAAATTGTTGTAGTCGCTTTCAATATCATCAGCTACCAGCGCAAAATGGGTAATGCCTAATTTATTTGCTGGCCGCGCGTCTTCACCCGCCTCACTTTTCCCAAACTCAAACATTTCAATGCAGGAGTTACCCTTTTTAATCATGCGCACTTTGAACTCAGAATCGCTAATACCCAGCGCCTGCGCCATAACATCAATACCGCCAGGGATATCGGCCTCCATAACTACTTCAAAACCAAGCACATCGCAGTAAAAAGCCACCGCCTGCTCTATTGATGGCACTGCAATTGCCGCGTGATGTAAACCTAAAATCATAGTTAACTCCAAAATCGTTTGACTTAAACCTGCTTACTGTAAAGCTCGCTAGATGTTGCTTAACTGACCGGCAAAACCATGCTTCATACCTTCACCATTACGGGTAATGGCAGCCTCGAACAGCTCAACGCGGCTGGCAATCATCACCAGTTTATAACCTTGTGCAGCACAGGCACGCGCAAAACCTTTACCAATACCTTCGGAGGCGCCGGTAATTAAGGCCCACTCCCCATAAGGTCTGGATTGACTGTCTACTGTCGTAGCGGTAACCACCATCTTTAACTTTTAATTTTTGGGTTTGAACGTTCTTTGGTTTGAAAGCCTGCTTAATTGCTGCGTTTAGCAGCGCGGCTAGCGGCATGCTCACCCGCGCGACGACCAAACAATGTGGCCTCACCAATACAGGTTCCGCTGGAATAACCCTTACCATCTTGCGCAATATTAGAGGCACAGGCCCCTACTGCATAAATGCCGCCTAACGCCTCACCATCGGCGCTTAATAGCTCTGCATCGATAGAAACATCCAGACCACCCAATGCAAAACCAATATAAACGGCTTCGCGCAGCGAACACTGCAAAGCGGCAAACGGTGGCTCAATAATGGGCGTCATCCATTCACTGCTTTTGTGGAATTGCGTATCTTCGCCGCTTACGGCGCATCGATTATAGTTTTCGATGGTATTGGTCAGGCTGCCTGCAGGAAGTTGTAAGTCGCGCTCCATTTCTTCAATGGTTTCCCAGGCATCAATCAACTGCTGCATACCGAGCTCTGGCCGACCAAAGGTTTGATTATCACAAATCAGGTAAACCACACCATCGGGCTGTTTTACCGCGGCATCCATGGTGCGTGCATGGTAGCAGTCTTCATTAATAAAACGCTTGCCGTGCTTATTGACCATAATCCCTTTAATTAAACTTTCCGGTGGATAAAACGGTGCGGTAATAAAAGCTTTTTCCATATGAATGGCATGACCGCCTGCAGCAATGCCCATGCGAATACCCGCGCCATCATCGTTGGGGTTGCCCTGGCGCATAATGCCGCGTTGCGCCAGCTCCGGGCAATGCTCGGCAACCATTGCCTTGTTCATTGCGAACGAGCCCGCCGCCAAAATAACGCCGCCTGATGCCTGGGCAAATCGCGGCTCACCAAAAACTGTATAGCGCACGCCAATAATGTCGCCATTGCTTGCCACAATTAAATTGGTGACGTTAGCGTCGTATACAAATGCAATGCCTTGTTTATCGGCATTGGCGGCGAGTCGTTCAATTAATAGTGCGCCGCCCTCGGACTCATGCTCGACCTTATGACCACGAGGAAACGCCTCGGCAGCCTCGGCAATAGGCCAGGCTTTTTCATTACCCGACCAGCTAAGACAATTGCTTGAGGGAGGCGTATGGTGTTTGCGGGCATAATAGCCGTCACTAAAGGGCACATCGTGGGCAACCAGCCAGTCGAAGTGCGCCACACTTTCTTCACAATACAAACGAATTTTTTGATAATCGGGATCAGGCGTATTGGCCAGCAAATAATTAAACATGGCCTCTGTACTGTCTTCAAAACCATTCGCCTTTTGAACGCGCGTACCACCGCCAAGGTACAACATGCCACCGGCTAAAGTGGTCGTGCCATTTAAGCCACTGCCCCGCTCCAGGGCCAATACCGAAGCACCTGCTTCGCGCGCCGAAATCGCCGCGCTTAAACCAGCAGCGCCACAGCCAACCACAATAACATCCGCGCTTTCATGCCAGTGTGCAACCTCAGCCTCATTGATAAGTTGGTAGGGCTTAACGCCCTGCGCTTGGTCATTCATACACTTGGCTACTAAGGCTGAGGCAGCGGGCTGGCCTGAAACTGGCCGCCTGCGGCTAACCAGGCAGCAAACACCTCGGTTGACTGTTTAGCTGAAAGCGTTACATCGTGCTTTAAGTTCCAGCACCTATCGCCTGCGTAACGATGCCGCGACCAAACGTCAATCGCAAATGGCTGACCTTGATAGCCCACCGGCTCGGGTAAGGTTAAGCGCTGATACATAATGATTTCACCAAGCACATCGTCAATTAAGGTCCAGTCGCGCTGATAGCGAAGATGAGGAAAAGGCGCATGCGCCCTGACAACAAAATCACTCACCGCAGCCCGGCCATAAAAGTTGCCATACACTTCATCGCGAAACTCAACATCATCGCTTAGACACTGCGCCCAAATCGTCCAGTCACCGGTCTTCGATGACTCAGCACGCAGCGAATCCATAAACACCAGGGCTTGTTCTATTTCCTCACGATGAAAAGCTGGCATAGAACTAGTAGACCCTATAGCGCTTTTGTACGTGCTGCTGCCGCTTGCGAATCACCGCTTGGCGCTGCTCCGGGTTAACTCTGGGCTGGTCATCGGGAAATGCATCAGCGACTTGATCAACCGGCATGACTTTACAGCTAATAGTGGGCCACTCACTTTTTGGCGGCAGCTCAGAGTATGCCCAGCGGTGACTTAGGTAACCACTGGGTAAACCAGTAGTATCAACCCAGTTTTGAACACCGGGGTCGCGATGCGACACCACCCAGCGCTGCTTACCATCAGCGCCAATATGCATTTGCGATAAGTTCAAACTGCTTTGGTGGTTGGCGTAGTCGGGCGATTCACCCCATAAATTGCCCAAGTGCATACTGGTATACACCGGGTTACCGGTAAATGTCGCCTCAATATATAAGGCCTCGTCTTCGGCCAGGTCGTAAATACCACCGGCATAAATATTGGTACTCATGCCGCCGCCGGTATCGCCCGAAGCCGCATTCGGCTTGTTGTAACCATTTACCGGCATAAAGTAGGGTCGGCCATCATCTTTATGGGTTTGATTACAGTTAAGCACCACATCGTAAAACTCCAGCCAGAATTTCATTTGGCCATAAATAATGCCGCCCATATTGCGCAAGTTAGCAGCGACTTTTTCGGGCGTTAACGGTGCGGGGTGCGAACCTGCCGTGTCTATGCATTCAATTTCAATATGAATGGCTTCTTCGTGTTCCCAATCATAAAACAACTGCCTGCCGCTGATAAACTCCGCGTAGCGATCATCACCGTCGGGGTTACGTTTTGAAGGCGGTTTACGGGTGCAAATAAAATGCCCGGTAAAGCCTGCGGGTTTTTGCGGGCCTAGCAGTATTTCAAAGCTACCGTCGTCGGCAACCTGTATATCGGATGAATCTAATGTGCCAAAACCGGTGCGAAACCCGGGTGTCAACTCGCGCAAGTCACCGCTATCACCAGACATAGGTCCGGTGGCCACTTCAAAAATCAGGTATTGCGGTGCAAACGGGCCCTCGCCACTGCGCGGCTTACCTTGCCAATGCCCACAGTCACCCACCTTGCCGGTAACGCGATAGTTTTTACGGCCGTCGATTGAAG
This sequence comes from Pseudomonadales bacterium, assembly GCA_965659815.1. Classification (GTDB taxonomy): domain Bacteria; phylum Pseudomonadota; class Gammaproteobacteria; order Pseudomonadales; family UBA7434; genus UBA7434. The sequence continues at coordinate 4,410 of CBFHXO010000002.1, read as the reverse complement.
TATAAAAATAGATTGCGTCGGAATTTTCTATTGTCGACTTATTAAAGACTGAAAGCGCGTTGCGAAACGCAGGAAAGTCAGGGTCATCGTGAAAACAGCGCTCAATGGCATGATGCATAAAACCCGACAGGTAGCGATAACCTTCGGCAAGATTTCGCTCGGTGGCTGGCGGCGCAAAATGATCGGGTGAATCAATAATATCGCGCGCCGCTTGCAGGTTGGTAATTAGCGAGTCAAAGGCTTCGCGTAAGGCCTGTTTAGCATTGTTGGGATCATTACTCATACAGTTTACTCCGTAGTTGTTTTTACGCGACGCGCCAGATTTTGTGCAATACCAGTTACCGGATATCGGGAATCCAACTTTGCACAAAATCGCCAACGCGCGTCATTGCCGAAGCCGCCTCCGGCACCATGCCCGACAAGCCGTGCATGCCATGAACTAAACGGGCGTTGATATCCAGCAACACCTGTACGCCTGCTTGCGCCGCACGATGGGCAAGTCGGGTGGAATCATCGGATGTGGTATCAATAGTGCCAACCCCCAAATACAAGGGCGGCAGCTGCGCAAGATTTGCATTAATAGGCGACACTGCCGGGTTATCCAGCTGTTCGGGTTCACAATAATCGTTAAACCGCGCACGCACCCAGGCAGCATTTAAAAATGGATCAACTCCGCGCGGGTTAAGCGCCGCATCGCCTTGCTGACGCGCATCAAACCATGGCGTTAACCCTGCATAGCAAGCGGGCAAAGCGTCACCGCGATCGCGCAATTGACACATTAACGCAAGCGCCATGCCACCGCCGCATGAGTCACCCATAAACGCAGTGCGTGATGCATTAAGCTTCACTGCGTCGTAAACATGCATTGTTTGTTCCAGCTGATAGGGGAAACGATGCTCAGGTGCCAACGAATATTCAGGGATTAACACACGGGCGCGGCAGTAATTAGCCACTGACTCACCGGTGCGCATATAGTCAGTAATACCCGTTGAAACAAACGCACCACCGTGAACAAAAAACACCGTACGCGATGGGTCGCTAAGCGGTGTAGAAACCCAGGCGCAGCGAACATCGGCAATATCAACGCGCTCAACAACGGTATCATCAGCATGATCATTGGGATGAATCGACGCCATTTTGGCGCGTACCACCTCAAGATCATCGCCTGCATCCATCATGCATTGCGAAAAGTTTTTTAAAAACCCAGTTAGCTCGGCGCTGGCCATAGTAAGCCTTCAAATTAACAGCAACAAATAAGCCACAACCACATCGGGCAATCAATAAATCCGACAATAGCTTTGGCGACGACTGCATCATGCCGCGCGCCCGCTCACAAGTCAACACTGTTGACTTAGCTGTAATGATCCTCTAAGCTGCCCATCAATCAATCAAGTAAACAAGCAACGCAAAAAACCGGCAGGTGTAGCATTATGATTTTGAATAACCAGACCATTCTTGTTTCGGGCGTAGGGCCGGGGCTAGGTAGTGAAATTGCTTCACGGGTGCTACGCGACGGTGGCAAAGTAGTGATTGGCGCAAGGCAAGCGGATAAACTCGACACCATCGCCAAACAACTTGACCCCTCTGGTGAGCGTGTATTGGCACATGCGTTCAATATTACTGACGAATCATCTTGTGCCGAAATTATTAGCGCGGCAGAAAACCGCTTTGGCAAGCTTGATGGTATTGCCCAAGTAGCTGCCGCAGAGCCGATGGGCGATCTTACTTCAACACCATTGGATGATTTTCGTAAAGCCAATGAAGTCAATGTCATAGGCTCTGTGCAACTGGTTAAAGCCGCGGTACCTGCATTTGAGCGCGCAGGCGGCGGTTCGGTAGTACTTATCGGTTCACAATCGACAGAGATCCCACCGCCTTCACCGCAGTTGGCTTATTCCGCATCCAAGGGTGCACTGCGCGCTGTCGCAATCGCGTTAGCAACAGAATTGGGGCCTAAAAAAATACGTGTTAACACGGTTATACCTACCTGGATGTGGGGGCCACCGGTACAAGGATATATTAAGTGGCAAGCGGGTAAACGCGGTGTCTCTGAACAAGAAGTCAAAGCAGAGCTTGAGGCTTTATTCCCACTGGGAGAAATTCCCGCTGACGATGATGTCGCAGAAACCGTCGTCATGTTTATGAGTGAGCGGCTGCGCATGCTAACCGGGCAGTTTGTTCGTGTTGACGGCGGCCAGTTTATGAAGCTGTAAACAACGACTGATATAAAACATATTAAAGTTATTTTTTTTGGAGTACACACATGAGCGACGTTGAACAATTACTGGAAATCGAAGCCATTAAAAAGTTAAAGGCGCGCTATCAGCGTGCGGTTGATACCAAAGACTGGGACTTAATGCGCAGTGTATTGGCGGAGGATGCGGTAAGCGTATACAGTGATGGCAAACACAGCTACGAAGGCCGCGATGCTATTGTTGAATTCTTATCAAACCCAAAGGGGCTGGGCAGCACCGATATTGTCTCTATGCATCACGCTCATACTCCTGAAATTGAGCTAACAGGTGAATCAACCGCTACCGGCACCTGGTACCTTGAAGACTTTGTTATTACCCGAATTGCCAGCGACTGGGCGCCGAATGGCACCGTTATGCATGGCACCGGCGTGTATTTTGACAAGTACATTAAAGTCGACGGGCAGTGGCAAATTCAGCACACGGGTTACGAACGCATTTTTGAAGACCTGCAACCCCGCACCGAGGGCTCGCTGTTGCGTTCGCGCTGGAACAAAAAATACAGTTAAGCATTTACAAGCTGGCAATCTCAATCTATCGCAGCTGAGTAAAAAAAGATATGGCGACGGCGAGAAAAAAAGTCATTGATAGCAGCCGCTACAGCAAGCCGCTCACCCGCGAAAAAATTGCCAATGCGGCGATTGATATTATTCGCAGTGAGGGGCAGGAAGCTTTGTCGATGCGTAAAATTGCCGGGCTGTTTGAGGTTGATGTAGCGGCGCTGTATCGACATTTTAAAAACAAGGAAACATTACTGGCCGAAATTGGCCAGATTGTTTCGCAATCGTTGGACCTGGAGTTGCCCGACAAGGGCGATTGGCGCGAACGTTTTTTAACGCTGGCCAATACGATTCGCCAGCGTATTACCCGGCACCCCGAGTTGGGTATTCACGGCCAGGCATCGCCGCGTGCAACGCCATTTTATTCTCGCGCCAATGGATTAATTGCGACCTTATTTTTTGAGCGTGGCTTACGCGACACCGAATTACTCTACGCCACCCAAACCTTGCTGCATCTAATCACATCGATTGCCGAAAGTGAGGCGATGGCCAGGCAAACACCGCGGTTACAAAACCGCGCATTTGCGGCAACGATTACTGACTATTTGCCTGAAGAGGTTTGTGACCATTGGCCCACAACCAGTGCAAAGCAAAATTGGTCCATTGATTTTGACAGCTTCTTTGACTATGCGATTAATAAGGCGCTTAAGTCGTTGCAGTAGGCTTAGTTAAATCAGCGTTAAGTCGTTTTGCCGTTATCGGCCATATAAATAGCGCCGTGCACTGATTTAGCGTCATCGGAAGCGACAAAGCAAATCACTGCGGCGATATCTTCGGGTTCAGCCATCTCGCGCATACCTGCTGCGGTCATAATTAAATCGAAATCTGCCGATTCGGGCATACCCACTTTTTGTTGTTGCGGTGTTTTGGTGCCACCTGGACAAACGGCATTAATGCGAATGGGTTCTTTCATAAACTCCAGTGCAAGTGCGCGTGTTAAGCCAACGATGCCGTGTTTTGCGCTGCAGTAGGCGGCTGAATAGGGTTGGCCTTCGACACTGGCGAGCGAGCCGACATTGACGATATTGCCAGCGGTTTTTATTAACTCGGGGATAGCGGCCTGAGATAAAAAGAATGTCCCGCCGAGATTGGTGGCGATATCGCTCCACCAGTTATCGTCGGTAACTTCGTGGAGTTGGCGGAATTTATGGCGGCCTGCACAGTTAATGAGGACATCGATGCGGCCGTAGTGGGTGATGCAATCGCGGATTGCGGCGCGGCATTGATCAGCGTTGGAAATATCGTATTGGCCGGTGGTGATGGTGCCGTTGGATTTTTTTATTATGTCGGTGGTTGTTGCGAGGCCGGTTGGGTCGCGGCCAATGCCGAAGACCTGTCCGCCTTCGGTGGCGATGCGTTGGGCGACGCAGGCGCCAATGCCGGAGGATGCGCCGGTGACCAGGGCGACTTTGTTTTTGAATCCGCTCATGAGGGGTTGCTTTCTATTGGGTTTGTGTGGGGAGCTTTTGGAGTAGTTTAACGGGAATGAGTAATGGGTGGGTTAGGAGTATTTAATATTTTTGGGCGGTGGTTAAGTCTTTACTATTTTTTAGGATTGCTTACAGGGTTTGCTTCACGGCATGCCCTGCTGGTCAGTC
>CBFHXO010000001.1:71470-142921 GCA_965659815.1 Pseudomonadales bacterium | reverse complement strand
CAACAGCGAACACAAACCCTGATGAGCTAAACCGTCTCTTAAATCAGGCCGCGAACGGTCCAACTATCTTTGACGACGTACAAGGAATGCGTTGTCCAGTTGACTCAATCCAAATGTAGGTCTGACCACTTCGGACACTCCCCCAAAGTGACTCAACCTTATGTTCAAACTGGACATCAGACAGGTGGGTCGGTGACTCCAACAACATATGGTAATGCGGGTTTGCATCAGCACCCTTAAACACACCTAATCGTCTCAGTCGTTTCCCATATTTGCGATAAGCATTCTTGAATACCCAAGCGTCTAATCTATTCAGGAAGTGAGTAATGTCCTTTGTTGCATTCTCTTTTGCTGTTCCATTCCAAAAGTTGAGTGTGACCGCATAGGGAGCATTTCATCCTGTGTAATCAATTGACCGAACCCAATCCATAGAAGCATTGAGGTTCTTCAAGTTCTGTCTCATATCATTCGTCTTCATAGAGTTATTTAGTCATTCGTAGTTTTTGAGAACTACGGAACTACTTAGGGACGAAAATCGACAGATTGGGTTGGAAAAATAAGAGGGTAGTTCTTTGGACTAATACGCCCGTGAACTTAGGTTCACTAACCCCTTATAAAACGGGGGTTTGCAGACGGTAAAAATGGGGTGGAATAATCCAAAGTTTAGTCCACTCCAATTCCATTGGTGATGGAGTGAGTTACAGGGGGTAGTATTCGAGACGCATATCCTCAATCTTCAGAGGAAATGTCTTTTCCCTTACCTCTGAGATGCGATGGTCTCTCTCTCGTTCTCGTTTCAAGACTGAATAGACCTTAGGACTATTCCAAGTAGTCCCTCTTTCTGTGCGTATTCCCCACGAATTGAGTTTCTTTGCGATGACCCTGTAACCAAACCCCTCTGCATCGTGCATATGAGAGATGAGTTTGTGAATGCAGACCTGTCGAACCTTATAGGGTTGATGGTAAGTGAGGTCGTTGGACTGTGTTTCGACTGTGAAAGTAAGGTGCGGAGTAATTCCATCTGAAACTACCCCCTTCAAACCTATTCCACCGTTACCGACTTTGCGAGATTCCTTGGCTGATCGACATCGGTGCCTTTGATAATGGCCACATGATAAGAAAGCAACTGCAGCGGAATGGTATAAATAATTGGCGCCAGCAGCGGGTCGCAGCTGGGGACATGCAACACTTTCATGGCCTGGTCGTTACTAAATGCCGCCGCTTTGTCGGCAAATACATACATCAAACCACCACGCGCGCGAACCTCTTCAACATTGGACTTAAGTTTTTCTACCAACTCATTATTAGGCGCAACAACAATTACCGGCATATCAGCATCAATCAATGCCAACGGCCCGTGTTTGAGTTCACCCGCTGCATAGGCCTCGGCGTGAATATAAGAAATTTCCTTAAGCTTTAACGCACCCTCCATGGCAATCGGGTATTGATCGCCCCTACCCAAAAATAAACTGTGCTGCTTGTCGGCAAAGTCTTCTGCCAACGCTTCAATGTCGCCATCCATTGCCAGCGCTTGTTCGATCTTCGATGGCAAACTCTGCAACGCCTGAACAATATCGGCCTCTTGTTTTTCATCCATACCTTTATGATGACCAACAGCCACCGCTAACATCATTAAACCCGCCAGCTGCACGGTAAATGCCTTGGTAGAAGCAACGCCAATTTCGGCCCCTGCTTCCATCATAAACGCCATATCCGATTCGCGCACCAGTGACGAACCGGGCACGTTGCAAATGGTAAGGCTGGTCATATAGTTTTGCTGCTGGGCCAATCGCAATGCCGCCAGAGTGTCGGCTGTTTCACCTGATTGGGAAATGGTTACCAACAAGCTGTTAGGACGAACAAACGATTTTCTGTATCGATATTCCGACGCAATTTCAACATTACACGAGACACCGGCAATTTCTTCAAACCAGTATCGCGCTGTCATACCGGCATGGTAACTGGTACCACAGGCAATAATTTGAACGTGCTCAACCTTGGGCAATAACTTTTCAGCGTCGCCACCAAAGGTGCTGTCTAATACCTTGCCGCCTTTTAAACGGTTTTCGAGCGTGCGTTGAATCGCTACCGGCTGCTCATAAATTTCTTTAAGCATATAGTGACGGAAGGTACCCTTGTCACCGGCATCATGCGAAACCTGCGATTCATTAATCGCACGCTCAACCGGGTTGCCGTCAACATCGTAAATTGACACCTTGTTACGAGTAACCTCTGCCACATCACCTTCTTCCAAAAACGCAAAGCGACGCGTGACCGGCAGTAACGCCAGTTGATCGGATGCAACAAAGTGCTCACCAATGCCATAACCAATTACCAATGGGCTACCTGAGCGGGCAACAACCAACCTTTCAGGGTCGTTGTTATCCATTACCACGGTTCCATAGGCACCATCTAATAACTTCACCGCAGCTTGCACCGCTGCCAGCAAGCTATCAGTGTTTTTCATTTCGCAATGAATTAAATGACAGATAACCTCGCTGTCGGTATCGGTGACAAAGTCGTATCCCTCACCCGAAAGCGTGGCACGCAGCTCTTCGTGATTTTCAATAATGCCATTGTGAACAATAGTCACGCGGTCACAAGACAAATGTGGGTGGGCGTTATTTTCATTAGGCTCTCCATGTGTTGCCCAGCGCGTATGCGCAATACCGGTACCACCTGTTGCACCGGTTTCAGCTACTGCATCAACTAATGCCTGAACCTTGCCAACACGGCGAATACGACGATTTTCACCTGCATGTGTCGTTACAGAAATACCCGCCGAGTCGTAGCCACGGTATTCGAGGCGTTTTAAACCCTCCAGCAAAATGGCAGCTACGTCACGTTGCGCTACAGCGCCTACAATTCCACACATAGATTTTCTTCCGCGAAAAGATTAGTCTTTTTTCTTAACCGGCTTTTGCCAGCCGCTGATATTGCGTTGCTTGCCTCGCCCAACAGCAAGCGTGTCAGTGGGCACCTTAGTCGTAATGGTTGAACCCGCACCAACAAAACCACCATCCTCAATTTCTAACGGTGCAACCAAGGTGCTGTTCGAACCAATAAAAACATTATCGCCCATAGTGGTTTTAAATTTATTGGCGCCATCGTAGTTACAGGTGATGGTGCCAGCACCAATATTTGAACCCGCGCCAATCTCTGCATCGCCAATATAAGCAAGATGATTAGCTTTACTACCCTCACCGATGCGTGAGTTTTTTACTTCAACAAAGTTACCCACTCGGGCTTTGTCAGCCAGTACCGCGCCCGGCCGTAAACGCGCATATGGGCCTACATTACAATGCTTGCCAACGCTGGCATCTTCAATAACGCTGTTAGCGAAAATTTCGCTATTGTCGGCAATGCTGGCATTAGTGATGACACAGTTAGGGCCAATGCGAACATTGGAACCAATCGTGACCTTGCCGGTAAATACCGTATTGATATCAATAAAAACATCCTGGCCAACTTCTACATCACCGCGAATATCAACGCGCGCAGGGTCGGCGAGTGTGGCACCATTAGTCATTAGGCGCGAGGCATTCCAGCCTTGCAAAACGCGCTCTAGCTCTGCGAGCTGCTCACGATTATTGACCCCTTGTACTTCATGTGAAGAGCCAGGCTGTGGGGTATTAATCGCAACCCCATCGGCAACCGCCAATGCAATGACATCGGTAAGATAGTATTCGTTTTGAGCATTATCGTTAGAAAGTTGCGGTAACCATCGACTTAACTGCGCCTGCGGAATACACATAATACCGGTGTTGATTTCACGTATTGCCAGCTGCTCGGCATTCGCATCTTTTTGTTCGACAATCGACAAAACAGCACCCGCCTGGTCGCGGACAATTCGACCATAACCGGTGGCATCATCCAGCTGGGTTGTCAGTACCGCCATCGACTGCTCGTCAACAGCATCGAGCATGGCTTGAAAAGTTTCGGTTTTGGTTAGCGGAACATCGCCGTAGAGAATCAGGGTTTTCGAGCCCTCACTCAACAAAGGCAACGCCTGCGCAACCGCGTGGCCAGTGCCCAGCTGCTCTTTTTGCTCGGCGTAATGACAGCCTTCTCCCATTGCCTCACGAACCTGGTCGGCGCCGTGGCCCACCACAATATGAATATCGACATCTTGCAGCGCCGAGGCGGCATCGACCACCTGCTGCAACATGGATTTACCACCAATACTATGCAGCACTTTGGGTTTGCAAGATCGCATGCGGCTACCCTGGCCAGCAGCGAGAATAACTACATCAATTTTCAACAGCGGTCGTCCTATTTGGGTGGTTAATAATTATGCTTTTTACTTTTTTAGTGCATTAAAAAAGGGTAGCAGATGCTACCCTTTTTTGAGCGAGATACCGAAAAGAAATCAGTTATTTGCCCAATTTTTTCCGAATCTGCTGAATGGTGCGAAGCTGGGCAACCGCAGCGGCCAATTCTGCAGCAGCTCGGGTGTGGTCAAGCTCGCTGCTTTGATTGGCCATATCTTGTTCAGCGCGCTTTTGCGCCTCTAAAGCCTGAGCTTCATCAAGATCGTCGGCACGAATCGCAGTGTCTGCGAGAATCGTTACAACATTGGGCTGGACTTCCAAAAAACCACCAGAGACATAGAAGATTTCTTCTTGTTCATCTATGATGACGCGAACCGGACCCGGTTGCAGCCCGGTTAACAGCGGAGAGTGTCCAGCCGAAACACCTAAATCACCCATTGAACCCGCAGCGATAATCATATCGACTTCGCCCGAGTAAATGGCCTCTTCGGCGCTTACGATGTCACATTGAATGCTTGCCATAAAAGTTTATCCTGCCAACCTTATAAAGATTTGGCTTTTTCAATTGCTTCGTCGATACCACCAACCATGTAGAAAGCCTGCTCAGGCAAGTGGTCGTATTCACCGGCCAATATACCTTTAAAGCTGCTAATGGTTTCTTTTAACGATACGTATTTACCTGGTGAACCGGTAAATACCTCTGCAACGTGGAAAGGCTGTGACAAGAAGCGCTCAATTTTACGAGCACGGTTTACCGTTTGCTTGTCTTCTTCAGACAGCTCGTCCATACCCAGAATCGCAATAATGTCTTTTAATTCTTTGTAGCGCTGCAGTACCGACTGTACACCACGAGCAACATCATAGTGCTCCTGACCAATAATCAATGGGTCGAGCTGACGCGAGGTTGAATCCAGTGGGTCAACCGCAGGGTAAATACCTTTTGCAGCGATATCACGACTCAGTACAACGGTTGAGTCAAGGTGAGCAAAGGTGGTTGCAGGCGAGGGGTCAGTCAAGTCATCCGCAGGTACGTATACCGCCTGGATAGAAGTGATCGAACCGACTTTAGTTGAGGTAATACGCTCTTGCAGTACACCCATCTCTTCTGCCAGTGTTGGCTGGTAACCTACCGCCGAAGGCATACGGCCCAGCAGTGCAGATACCTCAGTACCGGCGAGTGTGTAACGATAAATGTTATCAACAAACAACAGTACGTCACGACCTTCGTCACGGAATTTTTCTGCCATCGTCAAACCCGTCAGCGCTACACGCAAACGGTTGCCTGGTGGCTCATTCATCTGGCCGTATACCATGGCCACTTTAGACTGGGTAAACTCTTCAACGTTTACAACGCCGGCTTCCTGCATTTCGTAGTAGAAGTCGTTACCCTCACGAGTACGCTCACCTACACCTGCGAAAACCGAAAGACCCGAGTGCTCAGTTGCGATGTTGTTGATCAGCTCCATCATGTTTACGGTTTTACCAACACCCGCACCACCAAACAGACCAACTTTACCGCCCTTCGCAAAAGGACAAACCAGATCGATAACCTTGATGCCGGTTTCTAACAAATCATCTGAGGCAGCCAGCTCATCGTACTTAGGCGCTTCGCGGTGAATGGATGCTTTTTCGTGATCAGCCAATGGGCCTTTTTCATCAATCGGGTTACCTAACACATCCATGATGCGACCCAGCGTTGCCTGGCCTACCGGTACCGAGATTGGCGCATTGGTATTTTCTACCGCCAAGCCACGGCTTACACCTTCTGAGGCACCCATCGCAATGGCACGAACAACACCGTCGCCCAATTGCTGCTGTACTTCTAATGTCAGGCCTTTTTCGGTGACGGTTAATGCGTCATAGACCTGCGGGACGGCATCTCGTGGAAATTCCACGTCGATAACAGCGCCGATGATTTGTACGATACGTCCGCTACTCATTTCGAGTTCCTCTAATCTTTAAATGTCTAATCTGTTACTTCAAATACTGAACGTTTTAGGCTGCATTAGCTAATCGCTGCTGCACCACCCACAATTTCTGACAGCTCCTGGGTAATCGAAGCCTGACGCGCCTTGTTGTAAACCAGCTGCAAGTCATCGATAAGATCGCCGGCGTTATCGGTTGCCGATTTCATTGCAATCATTCGCGCTGCTTGTTCACAGGCACCGTTTTCTACCACCGCCTGATAAACCAGTGATTCGACATAGCGAATCAACAGGCCATCGAGCAAGTCTTTGGCATCGGGCTCGTAGATGTAATCCCAGTGATGTTTCATTGACTCATCGGTTGCAGCACCTAAAGGCAGTAACTGCTCAACCTGTGGTTGCTGAGTCATGGTGTTTACAAATTCGTTATTAACCAAATACAGTCTGTCGATTTTGCCTTCTTCAAAGGCGTCGAGCATGACTTTAATGCTGCCAATTAAGTCGGCAATAGCCGGGTCTTCACCCAGGTCTCTAACCGATGCCACCACGTTACCGCCATAGGAGTTGAAAAACCCGCTACCCTTGGCGCCTACCAGGCATAAGTCAACTTCGACATTTTGCTCGGCATTGTCTTTCATACCTAAAATGGCTTGCTTGAACAAGTTGATATTCAAACCACCACATAGACCACGGTCGGTGGAGACAACAATGTAGCCAACGCGTTTAACGTCTCGCTCTTCCATAAAAATATGGCGGTACTCCGGCGTGGAGTTTGCCAGGTGACTAATGACCGATTTCATTTTTTGCGAATAGGGCTTGCCCTTTTCCATACGGTCTTGCGCCTTGCGCATTTTACTGGCGGCCACCATTTCCATTGCACTAGTAATCTTTTGAGTACTAGTGATACTGGCAATCTGTGTACGTATCTCTTTTCCGCTAGCCATGTTGTGCTCTTAGTCTCTAACGTTTATCTGTTGTTTACAGCTGTCGTCAACAGTTGCTGTTAACCACAATGGTTAACCACTGATGATAACTACCAAACTCTCTACCAGGTTTGCGTCGCTTTAAAATTATCTAACAGCGATTTAAACGCAGTTTCAGTGGCGTCATCCCAGTTACCGCTATCGGCAATTTGACCCAACAGGTCGCCGTGCTCTGCATGAGCATAAGATAATAGCGCCTCTTCAAATGCGCCGATTTTCTCAACGCTAACGTCGTTCAGGTAATCGTTGTCGGCTGCGTAAACTAACAGCGCCATTTCAGCAATTGACTGTGGCGAGTACTGCTTTTGCTTCATCAGCTCGGTAACACGTTCACCGTGATCAAGCTGTGCTTTGGTAGCATCGTCAAGGTCAGAGGCGAACTGCGAGAACGCCGCCAGTTCACGATACTGAGCCAGTGCCGTACGAATACCGCCCGACAGCTTTTTAATAATTTTGGTTTGTGCTGCACCACCTACACGCGATACCGAAATACCTGCGTTCATCGCGGGGCGTACACCGGCGTTAAACAGGTCAGACTCAAGGAAGATCTGGCCATCGGTAATCGAAATTACGTTAGTAGGTACGAATGCCGATACGTCACCCGCCTGTGTTTCAATTACTGGCAATGCCGTTAACGAACCGGTTTGGCCTTTCACTTCGCCATTGGTCATTTGCTCTACGTAAGTTGCGTTTACGCGTGCCGCACGCTCTAACAGGCGTGAGTGCAAGTAGAAAACGTCACCAGGGTATGCTTCACGACCAGGTGGACGACGCAACAGCAATGAAATTTGACGATAAGCCCAGGCTTGCTTGGTAAGGTCATCGTAAATAATTAAGGCATCTTCGCCGCGGTCACGGAAATATTCACCCATCGAGCAACCGGCAAACGGTGCCAGGTATTGCATTGCTGCTGGGTCAGATGCAGTAGCCGCAACTACAATGGTGTGCTCCATCGCGCCGTGCTCTTCGAGTTTACGCACCACAGCGTTAACCGAAGAAGCTTTTTGGCCAATCGCCACATAAACACATTTAATACCTGTGCCTTTTTGGTTGATGATGGCATCAACAGCAATCGCGGTTTTACCAATCTGGCGGTCACCGATAATTAATTCACGCTGGCCTCGACCAATAGGTACCATTGAGTCAATGGCTTTCAGGCCGATTTGCACAGGTTGGTCTACCGATTGACGCGCAATTACACCTGGCGCTACTTTTTCAATCGCGTCGGTTTGCTTGGCTTCGATCGGGCCTTTACCGTCAATAGGGTTACCCAGTGCATCAACAACGCGACCACATAATTCATTACCAACCGGTACTTCAAGAATACGGCCAGTACAGCGACACGATTGCCCTTCAGCAATACTTTTATAGTCGCCCAAAATTACCGCACCAACGGAGTCGCGCTCGAGGTTAAGCGCAAGACCGTACACGCCACCTTCAAACTCGATCATTTCACCGTACATGGCATCGGCAAGACCGTGGATACGAATAATACCGTCGGTAACCGACACTACAGTGCCTTCGTTACGCGCTTCGCTGGAAATGTCCAGCTGGTCAATTCGCTGTTTGATAATCTCGCTAATCTCGGAGGGATTCAGCTGTTGCATTGTCTATTCCTCAAACCTACATATTCGTTACTAATTTAAATTCTGTTGTTGGTAATGCTTATATCGACGCTATTAAAAAAGCCGTTATAAGGACATGGCCTCGGATAATTTAGCCAGCCGACCTTTGATAGAGCCATCGATAACAATGTCGCCAGCGCGAATCAGCACACCACCTAACAAATCGCTATCGACTTCGGTATTCACCTTAATATCGCGTTGCAGTTTATCTTTTAAAGCCTGACTGAGTTTTGCCTCAACGCCTTCATCGAGCTCAAACGCGCTGCTAATATTTACCTCAACCGATTTTTCATGGTTGGCTTTTAACTCAGCAAACAGTTCTGCAATTGCAGGTAACAATGGCAGCCGCTTGTTCTCAGATAAAATATGCAAAAAGTTTTCTACCGGTTTGTCTAACTCGCCACCGCCAAGCTTCACCAGCGTGGCAACCTGTTCGTTAGCGGCAATTGTCGATGAACCCACCATGCTGGCAACGCGAGACTCTGCGCAAATAGCGCCGAGTGTTGACAGCTGGTCAGCCCAGGACTGCACGCCGTTTGCATCGCAGGCAACTTGAAAAGCCGCTTTTGCATAGGGTCGGGCAAGTGTTCTCAGTTCAGCCATGGATTATTTCCCGCCTTACAGGTTTGCTGCCAGTTTGTCGACAATATCGCGATGCGCGTTGGCGTCGATTTCGGCCTGGAGAATTTTTTCAGCGCCAACCAGTGCCAGTGAGGCAACTTGCGAACGAAGCTGTTCTTTCGCGCGATTGACCTCCTGGTCGATATCAGACTGTGCTGCATCTTTCAGGCGTTGGCCTTCGGCAACTGCTTGCTCTTTGGCTTCGTCAACAATTTGCGCGGCGCGCTTGTTAGCCTGGTCAAGAATTTGGCTGGCCTGCGTTTTTGCTTCAGCTAATTGCTGGGCAACTTCCTGCTGAGCCTGCTCAAGGTCCTGGCCGGCTTTTTCAGCAGCGTTCAGACCATCGGCGATTTGCTTTTGACGCTCTTCCATCATCGCAATAATGGGTGGCCATACTTGCTTTCGGCAAAACCACACGAAGATCGCAAAGCTGATTAACTGCGCAAGCAATGTGAGATTAATATTCACTGCAATACCCTTTTTCTATTTAGTGGTGGACTTAGAAGCACGTTGACTCGCAACAGCCTTGCCACCGGTTTGATATTTTCGTGGTTTTATCCGTTTAAACCCTTTTAAGGTAAAACGGCGTCGCGATTAAACGACTAACCACTATCTACCGATCGGTCTTAGGCAAAAAGCAGATAGAAGCCGATACCAACGCCAATCATAGGTACCGCATCAACCAGGCCCATCATGATGAAGAACTGGGTGCGCAGCATTGGAATCAATTCCGGCTGACGCGCAGCACCTTCTAAAAATTTACTACCAAGAATGCCCACGCCTACGGCGGCACCGATAGCACCCAGGCCCATAACTAAAGCGCCAGCTAATGTAATGATTGATGCTTCCATCGTTTTCTCCAGTTAAATGTTTGGCCGTAGCCAGTGTCTTAAAAAGTAAGTAACGTAAAAATAAAGCTTAAAAATGTCTTTGAGTTAGTGGTGGTCGTAAGCCATTGACAGATAAACCACCGTCAAAATCATAAAGATAAATGCCTGCAAGGTAATAACCAGAATATGGAATACCGCCCAGATAAAGTGCAGACCAAACGAAGCCAGTATCCAAAGCCCGGCATTCGAAAGCACTGCAATTAGAATAAAGACCATTTCACCGGCATACATGTTGCCAAACAGTCGCAGCGCCAATGATATAGGCTTGGCAATTAAGCCAACCAACTCAAGAAACAGGTTAAACGGCAGTGCCCATTTAGGCAGTGGCTGGAATGCCAGCTCTGCAGCAAAACCACCAATGCCTTTTTGTTTAATGCTGTAGTAAAGAATCAGCAGAAATACGCCAATCGCCATACCAGCTGTCGCGTTCACATCGGTAGATGGCACGACCTTCATATAATGGACACCCATTTGGCTGGCAGCCCAGGGAATAAAATCAACTGGCACCAAATCCATAAGGTTTTGCAGGAAAATCCAGATAAAGATGGTAAGACCGAGAGGCGCAATCCAGGGGTTGTTGTGATGGAAGACGCTTTTTACGTTGTCGTCGATAAATTCAATAATCATTTCGACGAAGTTTTGAAAACCCGTAGGCACGCCAGCGGTCACTGACTTCGCAACGCGCGCAAAAGACCAACAAAATAAAATACCCAACACTAGCGACCAGCCAATCGTGTCGACATGAATCGCCATAAAGCCCATATCGGCAGCTTCTTGTGCGCTATGTGCCATGGTCCACTGTGCTTGCTCAAGAGTGTGACTGTGACCATCGGACCCGATGCGTTCGTAACCTGCGGGCAACTTACCAAAGGTCAGGTTGGTGAGGTGGTGGGAAATATATTCCCCAGAGGTCATTGTTTCGCCGGCCATGCTAGATTCTTTTCTCTATATTGATGGCACCTGGATTAGCCAGATGCAAAAACCAAGTAAACTGTACTTCTCTACTCTACGACTGCGTGTTTGACTCAGACTGCTCAAACCCACCCAATAGGAAGCTATTACAAATCACGCCAAACAGGCTTATTACGATAAACGAGCCTAGTAGCACTGGCTTATCGAAATGGTCACCCCACTTAAACGCCACTGCTAATGCCAAACCTACCAGCATTACCCTGAGCAAAGCTGCCTGAAACATATCGGCGAGCATGCGCTCTGGGCCTATTGCCTCAGCCGGGTGCAAAAACGCACGCCAGGCAAAGTAACACCCTGTTGTTGTTGCTATTAGGCCGCCCGTCATTGCGGCTGCCAGCACAGACCAATCCCAGTGTTGATACCAGCCAATGGCCAGCATTAACAGGGTGGTCGCAAGCATTTGCAATAAAACCAACCGGAGTAGAGGGGGCTTGCTTATTGCGGCTGTTTTAACCATCGGTTGAGCTACAAATGGGTTGAGCTACAAATTGAGCGGCGTTTGGCACTGGTAAACCTCGGCGGAAACACCGGTTTAAAGCGGTTTATAGTGCTAAACCCGTATATTCCTGACGGTGATCAATCAGCCCCCGATCTTAGCGGCGCGGATTATAAGTAATCACCTGTGGGGAAGCAACCAACAAACCGGCCAATGTCTGTTTTTCACTTTTTTTATTTCTTATAGCTGCACATAGCTACATTGATCGCAAATAAGGGGCAGCTCGGCCCCGACAAGTAGAAGTGTTAGTGGGTAGTGAGCCCTACCCAGATGCGGCGGTTGCTTATTTGATATGACTGAGAATGCCGTCGAGCTCGTCGAGGCTGTTGTACTTCAGAATGACTTTTCCGCGGCCGTTCGCGCCGTGCTTCAAGGCGACAGGCACGCCCAGTTTATCGGAGAGGTCGTTTTGTAAACGACTGATATTTGGGTCATTTACCAGGTCTGCCGCCGCCTGTTTGGCCGCTTTGGGCGACAGGCGATTTTTAACCAGCGCCTCGGTCTGACGTACGGTTAAACCTCGGTTGACCACTTCTTTAGCCGCTTCGGACTGGTCGGCAGATGCCAGGCCCAGCAATGCACGGGCGTGACCCATTTCAATATCACCATGCTCAAGCAACACTTTCACATCCTTATGCAGGCTCATTAAGCGCAAACTATTGGATACGGCAGCTCGCGATTTACCTACGATATCAGCCACTTGCTGGTGGGTTAATTCAAACTCCTGATTCAGGCGCGACAGCGCATAGGCCTCTTCCATCGGGTTGAGGTCTTCACGCTGCAGGTTTTCAACCAATGCCATTGCCATCGCAGCTTCATCGGGGACTTCCTTGATAATGGCAGGCACAGCGCTAAGCCCGGCAAGTTGGGCGGCGCGCCAGCGTCGCTCACCGGCAATAATTTCGTAGCCAGGCTGGCCGGGCTTGACAAGCTCTTCGGCCAGCGCGCGAAGAATAATCGGTTGCATTACCCCTTGTTGCGCAATAGATGCAGCGAGCTCTTCGAGTGCTTCGCTATCAATATCGCGGCGCGGTTGGTATTTGCCTCGCTGGCATAGCTCGACCGGAATTTCGATAAGCGCATTGGCCTTTAGTGCCGGCAGGCGATTATCACCTGTTGGCGCGGCTGTGTTTTCACCGGTTGCTTTGTAGGGGTTAACCGTACCATTGACCAAGTCGATTTCTGTGCTGGTAAGCGCTTCGGATTCAGCCAGTTTTGGTTTTTTTAAAACAGGTTTTTCTGATGAATTAATGTCGGAGTTGCCATTAAGCGCCTCGAGTTCACCACTTAATCCGCTGGATCGGCGCGCTTTTGTTTTTGCAGGCGCGCTCTTGGTCGGTGCAAATGCCTGGGCATCGGCCTGATTGATTTTTCGCGTTTTTGCTGCCGAGGCAAAAGCATCACCTAGCAATGCATCTAAACCTTTACCCAAACCTTTCTTTTTTGATGCCATGATGTTTTATGCCTTAGCCTTGATATTCAGTTGCCGACGAATGCTCAGAACCTTTAACTGCACTATCGGTGGTGGTGGTGTCGGTATTGGTGTCGGTATTGCTATGCGAATCCGCTGATACGTTGCGCTCATCCTCGCGACGCAGCAATTCACCGGCCAGCGCCAGGTAGGCAATAGCACCTTTGGATTGGCGGTCATAAGCGAGTACGGGCTCACCATGACTAGGAGCTTCAGCCAGACGAACATTGCGTGGAATTACCGTGCGATACACCCGTTCGCCAAAATGCTGCATTAACTGGTCGGAGACATCGCGGGTCAAACTATTACGCGGGTCATACATGGTACGCAGCAAACCTTCAATGGTGATATCCGGGTTTACCGTGTCTGCAACTCTGGCAATGGTATTCATTAACGCCGATAAACCCTCCAGCGCATAGTACTCACATTGAATCGGTACAATCACGCTATCGGCGGCAGCCAGTGCATTGACCGTTAGCATGCTTAGCGAAGGTGGGCAGTCAATCAGAATAAAACCGTAATGCTCGTCGACCGAGCGCAGCACATTCGACAGGATAAACTCTTTGTTGTCGACGCCGAGCAGCTGAACTTCAGCGGCTGTCAGATCTGCATTCGATGGCAGCAAATCGTATTTTCCGGCTTCACTGGTTTTCAGCACCTGTGAAAGATTCGCTTCGTCGACCAGTAAATCATACAGCGTGTAGTCGCAATCGTTTTTGTCGACCCCGCTACCCATGGTGGCGTTGCCCTGTGGATCCAAATCAACCAGCAATACCCGCTTGCGGGTTGCCGCCAGCGACGCTGCCAGATTCACCGTGGTGGTGGTTTTACCCACTCCCCCTTTCTGGTTGGTGATTGCAAAAATTCTCGCCAAGTTGAATTCCGTGAATTGTTTTTTATCGTGCCAGCTAATCAGTTAGGTTTAACCTTGAAAACCTGGCCTCTGCGCTGGTGTTTTAGGAGTTACCATTATCAATGCTTTGTGGGAAAAAACACCAGCTGAAAATGGATCTTTTTGTTTTTTCACGCCGCTAACCCACACCGTTGGCGAGCTGCTTGCGGTTGATTTGAATAAGATGTCGCTCTGCATCAAGCCCTGGCACTTGCAGCCGAACCGGGGTTTTCATGGTGTAATAAGCCCTGATTTCATCGATTTCTGTTTCAGGATAAACCCCCTTCATCGCCAGCCAGCAGCCTTGCTCAGTAAGCAAATGCTCAGTTTTTTGCACCAGGTCAGTGATCGAACTAAATGCTCTGCAGGTAATGATGTCGAATCTTTGTTCTGTTAAGTCCTCTACCCGAGAATGAACAGGTGTTATATTAGTTAGCGCTAACTTTCGTCTAACCTCTTTTAAAAATGCCACACGCTTGGCACTACTATCGACTAATGTAAATAGTTTGTTAGTATTTACTACCGACAAAGGAACGCCTGGTAAACCTGCTCCACTGCCCACATCTAAAATTGACCCGTTGGGTAAATGCGCTGACAAACTCAAACTATCGAGAATATGTTTAATGAGTATTTCATTGATTTCAGTGATAGCTGTGAGGTTATGAGTTTTATTCCATTTCACTATCAATTGGCTAAAGTCGTGTAGCTGCTCGATCTGCTGCGGGTTAATTGCAATACCAAGCGCAGCTGCACCCTCTGCAAGTAAACAGTGAGAATCCGGGCTCAGCATAGACGATTGCTAGCTAGCCTTTTGGGCAAGATCAAGTTTTTTCAAATGCACCAGCAACAGCGAAATCGCCGCAGGCGTCACACCGGGAACCCGACCGGCACGGCCAAGATTTTCAGGCCTGGCATCGGTCAGTTTTTGAACAACTTCATTACTTAACCCTGAGACCCTGGTAAAGTCAAAATCGGCAGGAATGAGCGTTGCTTCATTGCGACGCAGTTTATCGATATCGTCTTTTTGCCTGTTGATATAGCCGGCGTATTTGGCAGAAATTTCAAGTTGTTCACGCGCTTGTTGGTGAGCAATTTGAGTGCCAGTAGCATCGCCAATATCATCGAGGGTTAGCTCCGGGCGTTTTAGCAAGTCGGCCAGATTGTATTCATGACTCAATGGATTTTTTAGTTTGCTATTGAGTTTTTTAGCGGCCGCTGAGTCTGCCTGAATCCAGGTAGTGGCCAGGCGTTGTTGCTCGCGCGCAATAATTTCCTGCTTTTCGCTAAACGCTCGCCAGCGCTGTTCATCAACCAAACCCAGCTCACGGCCAATTTCGGTAAGCCGTAAATCGGCGTTATCTTCACGCAAGGTGAGTCGATATTCTGCCCGGCTGGTAAACATGCGATACGGCTCCTGGGTACCCAGGGTAATTAAATCGTCGACCATCACACCAGTGTAAGCTTGTTCGCGACCCGGACACCAGGGGTCTTTTTGCTGAATTTTTAGTGATGCATTTGCACCGGCCAGCAGCCCTTGGGCGGCCGCTTCTTCGTAACCGGTTGTGCCGTTGATTTGACCACAGAAAAACAAACCATCAATAAACCGAGTTTCAAGCCCAGGCGTTAGATCGCGCGGGTCGAAAAAATCGTACTCAATGGCATAGCCAGCGCGTGTCATATGGGCTGATTCGAAACCCTTGATACTCCTGACCATACGCATCTGGATATCAAAGGGCAGGCTGGTGGAGATGCCGTTAGGGTAGAGCTCGTGGGTATTTAGCCCCTCCGGCTCAATAAAGATCTGGTGCGAGGTTTTATCGGCAAAACGATGAATTTTATCTTCAATCGATGGACAGTAGCGCGGCCCGGTACCTTCGATCACACCGGTATACATGGGCGAGCGGTCTAAGCCTTCGCTAATAATTTGATGCGTGCGCTCATTGGTATGCGTGATATAGCAACTGACCTGGCGTGGGTGATCACTCACTTCACCTAAAAATGACATCACCGGTAGTGGGGTATCACCTTTTTGTTCTTGCAGCTCAGAGAAGTCAACGGTTTTAGCATCGATGCGTGGCGGCGTTCCGGTCTTTAACCGGTCGACACGAAATGGCAGTTCACGCAGCCGATCGGCCAATGCTATCGACGGCGGGTCGCCGGCACGGCCACCCGAATGATGATCTAAACCAATATGAATTTTGCCACCAAGAAATGTGCCAGCAGCTAGCACCACCGATCGAGCCTGAAACTTGACGCCAATATTGGTAATAACGCCGGCTATTGCGGGTTTATTGCCGCTTTCATCGATAATCAAATCGTCGACAGAGGCCTGGAATAGGGTCAGGTTTGGCTGGTTTTCTAAAATACCGCGAATCGCTGCTTTGTATAATACGCGATCAGCCTGTGCACGGGTTGCTCTTACGGCCGGCCCTTTGCGAGCATTGAGAATCCGAAACTGTATACCGCCGCGATCGGCAGCCAGCGCCATAGCACCGCCAAGTGCATCAACTTCTTTGACCAGATGGCTTTTACCAATACCGCCAATGGCCGGGTTACAGGACATTTGACCCAAAGTCTCGATATTGTGACTTAGCAATAAAACCTGACTACCCATGCGCGCAGCAGCCAGTGCGGCTTCGGTACCTGCATGGCCACCACCGATTACTATGACGTCAAATTTATCTGGATAATTCATTGCTTTGAACCTGCGCTGCAGGGTTTATGGTCTTGCCTGTCAAAACGGCCGCGCAATATACCACTAATATTCGCTAATAACAGGCTTTTGATTTGACCTTTTGTTTTTCATTGAGCTCTGAGTTTTTACTTATCTATGTATATATTATCTTTCTTATAAAGATACTTATATTTCTTAATATAGTAACTATTAGCTTTTGCGAATCTGTGGGAACTCTATTATTTTATATAAAATTCAACTGTTTAGCGTATTTAAAACCCCTTGAATAAAATCCGGTTAAGCTGGGTTCAAGCTGGCTATAAAAAAGCTGAACTTTGCCACGGTCTCGTTCAAGCTCTAATAATCGTGGATAAGATTTACAGATACCCACAGTTAGTACAACGCTTGTGAACAGGGTATGAGTAAGGTAATTTAAGCCAAGCAGCATAAGTTTAGAAATGATTCATTTATTGATGGCAATGTTAATACCGAAGTCAATGGTAAGCGTAATTTTGATTTGAGGTTGAAAATACGATTGAATCTACGATATTAACAAAGTTAAGTTATTGATATTGAAGATAAAAATGAAAACTGTCACTTATACAATCATTTAACCCGGCTCGATAACAGCATCGAGGCATGTTGGATACGAGCGTTTAAAAAGGGAAGCGGTTAGCAGTGAGAATTTTACGTTTAAATAAAGCGGGGCTGCCGGTTAGCTGGGTTACCCAGGAAATGGCGGCAACGCTTGCGGTTAAGCAGCAAATTATCTGGTCATTGGGAGACAAGAGTATTGTCTTGCGTGGTGGCCACAATATTCATGGCCAACGCTCGGAGCTGTGTTTACCGCCTATTATTGCCTGCGATGGCGAGACCGCTCGTCATGTTCTTACTCCTTCACTATCTAATCGCACCCTGTTTCGCCGTGATGATCACTTTTGCATGTACTGCGGCAATCAATTTCCCGACAGTTTGCTAACCCGTGATCATGTTATACCGGTATCAATGGGGGGCGCTAATCATTGGCAGAATGTTGTGGCTGCCTGCCAGCGCTGCAATAACCATAAAGGTGGCAGAACCCCCGAACAGGCAAATATGGAATTATTGGCTGTGCCCTTTACACCGAATATTTATGAATTTATGTATTTGAGTAATCGGCAAATCATTGGTGATCAGATGGAGTATCTGCGTGCGCGGTTTCGATCGAATACCCGTAGATGGCAGGCTGCGTAACAGACTTATCGATACAGTTATTTACCAATACAAAAACTGGAAAAAATCTCACCTAATAAATCATCGGGGCTAACGGCGCCAGTAATTAACCCCAGGTGATATTGAGCCTGACGTAAATCTTCTGCCAGCAGTTCGCCGGCTGCATTTTCTATTAACTGCTGACGCCCGTTGGCGACACTTTGCCGGGTTTTATTTAATGCATCGATATGACGACGACGTGCGACAAATGTATTTTCATTATTATTGGTGTAATCACACAGCTGTTTTAAACTGCTGACGAGGTCATCAAAGCCTTCGCGAGTTTTAGTGCTTAGGTTGATTTCAGTATATAAATCGTGACTACCAAGTTGTGGTGCTTGATCGCATAAATCGATTTTATTATTAACCACGACGAAAGCGGTGTTGTTAAGTAGTGTTATTTCGCTGTTTAATAATTCTTTCTCAATAGCGTTTAGTGTTTGTTGCGCCGATAACTGATCTATCGTATCGCTACTGTCTCGCATAAACAAAACAATATCGGCTTTCTCGATTTCAACTTTTGCACGGCGAATCCCTTCTTGTTCAATTTCATCATCTGAACTGCGTAAACCGGCGGTGTCGATAATACGCAAAGGTAAACCGTCGAGCTGAATATCTTCACGTAGAATATCGCGTGTGGTGCCAGCACGCGCGTTAACAATGGCAACATCCTGGCCTGCAAGCAAGTTAAGTAAGCTGGATTTACCCGCGTTGGGTTTACCTACAATCACTAACGATAAACCGTCGCGAATTAATTGGCCTTGTTTTGCTTGCGCGGTAATAGTTTCAATGCTGTTTTCAATATTATCTAAAGCGTTAACGATTTTTTGGTCAGAGATAAAATCAACATCTTCATCAGGAAAATCAATAGCGGCTTCTACATATACGCGCAAATTGATCAACTCATCATTAAGTTGGTTTATTTTTTTAGAAAACTCTCCACTAAGCGAGCGCACGGCAGATTTTGCCGCGGCTTCTGATGTACTTTCAATAATATCGGCAATAGCTTCCGCCTGTACCAGATCGATTTTATTATTGATAAACGCCCGCTCAGAAAATTCTCCCGGCCGGGCAATTCTGGCGCCTAGTCGCAGCACTTCATTGAGTAATAAATCGAGAATAATTGCCCCACCGTGGCCCTGCAGTTCAACCACATCTTGGCCGGTAAACGAATTGGGTGCAGGGAAGTACAGCGCGATACCTGAATCAATATTGATTTTACTCTGATCGGTAAACGCTGTGTATGTGGCGTATCGGGGGGTGAGGGGTTGGTCGATCAGCTGTTCTGCAATGTTATGTGCCTTTGGCCCTGATAGACGCACAATACCAATACCACCTTTACCTGAAGCGGTAGCAATGGCGGCGATGGTATCGTTGGTCATCATTGGTGGTAACAGTTGCGATAAATTTTAAAAAGTCGCTGCTATTAATATCTAGCTGGCAGCTTTTTCAATTTGCCGGGTAATAACCCACTGTTGGGCAATGGATAACAAACTGTTTGAAACCCAATACACAACCAGCCCGGCAGGGAAGAATACAAAGAACAAGGTAAATACCACAGGCATCCATTGCATAATTTTGGCCTGCATAGGATCCGGCGGTGGAGGGTTCATTTTTTGTTGGAACCACATAGCGGCACCCATTATTACCGGCAGAACAAAGTAGGGGTCCATTACCGACAGATCTTTTATCCATAAAATAAAAGGTGCATGTCTTAATTCAACACTTTCCATTAATGCCCAGTACAGTGCAATAAACACGGGCATTTGAATTAGAATTGGTAAACAACCACTAAGCGGATTTATCTTTTCTTTTTGATATAACTCCATCATGGCTTTGGATTGAGCCTGCTTGTCGTCACCGTATCGATCTTTAATTGCCAATAGTTTGGGCTGCACGCGACGCATATTTGCCATAGACCGATAACTGGTTGCAGACAAGTTGAAGAATAAGGCTTTAACGACCACTGTCAGCATAATAATGGCAAAGCCCCAGTTGCCGAAGCCACCAAAAATATCAAACACCTGACCAAAAGCGTGCAGCTCACCAGTGGCGAAAAAGTAAAGCAGTGCGTACAGAGGTTGTGCTAACCACCATAGCCAACCGTAATCGACGGTAAGGTCCAGATGATTGGCAATATTAGCTAAACGGTATTGGTCTTTGGGTCCTGCGTAAAACTGTGCGCCAATACTGGCACTACCGTTGGCTTGCACTTCAAACGGCCTATGAAAACCAATGATATTTAAGCCTGACTTGGTCGCTTTGGTGTAGTAGGTGTATTGCTGCTTGTCGTTAGGTATCCAGGCGCTAACAAAGTAGTGCTGGATCATTGCCACCCAACCGTCGGTATGTTGGTTGCGAAAACGCTCTTTATTAATATCTTTAAAGCTGATTTTTTTATACGGCGTATTTTCAGTTGTCGTTGCAGCACCCAGATACGATTGCATACCAAACCCGGCGTTTTCCGACCCTGGGTCTGCAGAGCTATCGCGACTGATTTGCGAGTAAAACGAGCCACGCCAGTCTTCACTCGATTGATTATCGATAAGGTAGGTAACATCAATTAAATAATCGTTGGAGCGAAAAGTATAACGCTTGGTGAGCGTTACGCCGCCAGGATCTTTAAAGGTCAGGTCGACATTTAAATCTTCACCGTTTTGCATTTCATAACTGGACTGCGAACTATGAAAACGGGCTCTTGCCGATTTGCTATTGGTGCCTTTAGGGCCAATTAAACCGGACTGTGCGGTATAGGTTCTTAGCCCGTTTTTTTCCAACAGGCGCATGGGTTCGGCATCGGGATCGAGTGAGCTTAAGTGTTTTAGCATAGCCACTTCGTTGATATCGCCAGCTTGTGTGTCGATGGTGACTCTTAGTGTATCGGTGGTAACCACGATCTCCCGATTGGATCGCCCACTGGTGTTAATGTCGGTATCGATATGGGTATTGATATCTGCAGCGGTATTGATTGGCTCATCAATAGGGGGGCGATACTCATCTTCCAGTGCTTCGTTGGCGGATTCTGCATTAGCCACAGCATCGTTTGCTGTGTTGTCGCTATAATCAAATGGATCAACATTAAGCTGGCTTTCGGACAGGGCTTTTTGTATGGCGCGCTGTTCATCATCATACTGTTTCGAAAACGCCACCCAGTTTTGCAACAACAATAATAAGATGCCGCCGATTACGGCGAATAATGCAAAGCGTGGAAGATCTTGAGTAAGATTCATAATGAGTTGGGAGCCTTTGGATGTTCAGCCTTGCAGCTATGCGCTGAAAGAGTGAAATGTTTTAAGGGTTTTGTGCTCGATGTATTATCAAGCGCGGTATCGAATACTGGTGGAACTTCATCAATGCCGCCGGGATGGCCGGGGTGACATTTGCACAGGCGTTTCGCGCCAAGCGCGGCGCCGCGCAGAACACCATGACTATTAATCGCTTCTACAGCATACTGAGAGCAGCTGGGATAAAAACGACAGCGGGGGCCAAGCAAAGGGCTGATCACCCATTGATAGCATTTCAACAGGAAGATAATCATCTGGCGTGTAATCGCTACAACGCTTTTCGTTTTTCGAGTAGTCGTAGCCATTGTCGATTGAGCTCCTTGTTTAGCTGAGCTTTATCAAGTCGATTCACCGATGATTTTGCTAAAACAATCACATCAAAAGATGTTTTTGCAGCATCTGCGCTGTCTACCTCCAGACAGCGAAAACTTTCTCTTATCGCTCTTTTTACGCGGTTTCGATCTACCGCTAAACGAATATGCTTTTTGGCGATTACCAAGCCAAGACGATAGTGTGTAACTCGGTTTGTTGTACTTAGAAAGGTAAAGTACTTACCGCCCTGTTTGCAGTTAACATTATCGAAAACATTTTGGAACTGTGCCGTGTTCAACAAGCGCTGGCTTTTCGTAAAGCGACGGGAGGGCTTGGTATTGCTCACAAAAGGTGGCTTGATTAGCATTGCTGGTAGCAGGCGCATTAAGCGGGATCTTGCTCAGCAGATCTTGGCCTCTATCAAAACTGTATCGTTATCTGTGAGCGTTATTACTGCAGCACAGACGGCATGGGTAAATACAAATGCCGCCGATATCAATTCGACTTAGGCGCTTAGACGCTTTCGGCCTTTCGCGCGACGACGATTAATCAATTGGCGGCCGCTTTTGGTGGCCATTCGAGAGCGAAAACCGTGAGTGCGCTTACGCTTTAAGTTGCTGGGTTGAAAAGTTCTTTTCATCGATCTGTACCAAATAGGTGTTTACTAATAAATTAGTTTTAAAGTCAGGTGTTTATGCCTGGTTTTAACTGTTGTGAGCTACCCGCTTCTGCCATGGGTTTGCAAAAAAAAAAACGATGACAAACAAGCTCCAAAGGGCGCGAGATTTTACGCATAAATGGCCTATGGTTCAATGCCGATTAACAACTAAATTTTTGGTGATTCTCGGCAATAACGCTGTTGATGTTTTCGGTACTGGCCAACACATTGGGTTTGCTGCGAGACTGACGCCAGATTAAGGCAGGGTTTACAGCGTTGATAACACCCGTTGACACCTTGTTGATAACGGATGAATAGGTGATTTTGCAATATTTCAAGCTGTAGTGAGTGCCAACAATATGACTTTGGAGGCTGACTTTGGCACTCAATTTAGTTATTTAACAAACAAGTTATACACAGAAACTCCACATGTTAATAACTTTTTTATTGAATAACTTTTTTTGTGGAAATAAAATCTTTTCATGCTTTAAAGTACGTATAAGTTGATGAAAAATATATATAAAATATATTTTTTCAAACGTGGAAAAAATTAAAATTATTGTGGATAACCCCGGTAGAAACAGCTATAATCGCGCGCTCAATAATTAATGATAAAAGCGTCTGTACGCCTTTACGCCGGGTTTGAAGCTACTGGCCCGGCAAATTAGGCCGCTCACGAGCGTCTATAAAATTTTTGGCTGTTTGGTATTTGTACAGCCATACGGTTTTGATTAAGGGGATTTCGATTGTCACAAGCTGCCTCGCACCTTTTGTGGGATAAGTGTATAGATTACCTGCAAGAAGAGTTACCCGCTCAACAGTTTAATACCTGGATAAGACCATTAACTCTTGGGCAAGCTGCCACCCAAAGCTCGGCAGTCCTGGTGTTATTAGCGCCTAATCGATTTATTCGAGACTGGGTGGCGGATAAGTTTATGCCGCGCATTGTCGAGCTGGTTGGCATGGTGTCTGACGGTGGAGTCCCCAGTGTTGCGATTGAAGTCCATGAGCAGGTGCGCGTCAATTCCAACGCTTTTCTTACCCCTGTTACCCATCCGTCTAACACAACAACCGATACAGTTTCTCTTGATGTATCGCCAGCAAATACTCGCCTGCTTCACGCAGCTCAGAGACCGCAGGAGCTTAGCCAAGAGCCCAGAAACCCTGACGCGGTTTTAGCCGATATGAGCAAGCCGACGCACAATGATGCACTGTATTCGCATGAGCGACGAGGTCGGCCAAGAGATAAGCTTGCTAATAGCGCAGGAGTTGGCATATCGCATACCGGTATAGCTGATACTGGTATAGTGGGAGCTGAGCTATCGAGCAGTAGCTTGCCTGCCAAAGACCTGCCGAGTCATCGTAATAATCTAATACCAGCTTATCGTTTTGATAATTTTGTTGAGGGTAAATCCAACCAGCTGGCCAGGGCTGCAGCACAACAAGTGGTCGAAAACCCCGGCGGCTCTTATAACCCACTGTTTCTTTATGGCGGTGTCGGTTTGGGCAAAACCCATTTGATGCATGCAGTTGGCAACGCCTTGCAAGCAGTTAAGCCCGATGCAAAAGTGGTATATCTGCACTCGGAGCGATTTGTCGCCGACATGGTGAAGGCCCTGCAGCTTAATGCGATTAACGATTTTAAGCGCTACTACCGTTCAGTTGATGCATTGCTTATTGACGATATCCAATTCTTTGCCAATAAAGAACGGTCGCAAGAAGAGTTCTTCCATACCTTTAATGCCTTGCTTGAAGGTGGCCAGCAAATGATCCTGACCTGTGATCGCTACCCTAAAGAAATTCGCGGTGTCGAAGAGCGCTTAAAATCGCGGTTTGGCTGGGGGCTTACGGTATCCATAGAGCCACCGGAACTGGAGACACGGGTGGCAATTTTAATGGGCAAGGCTGAGCAAGCCGAAATGGAGATGCCTCATGAGGCAGCGTTCTTTTTGGCCCAGCGTGTGCGCTCTAATGTAAGGGAGCTCGAAGGTGCTTTAAAAAGAGTGATAGCGAGCGCTCACTTCACAAAGAGTTCTATCGATATTCCGCTAATAAAGGAGTCGTTAAAAGACCTGTTGGCGTTGCAGGATAAGCAAGTCAGTATCGACAACATCCAGCGCACGGTGGCCGAGTATTACAAAATCAAGGTAGCCGATTTAATGTCCAAGCGACGTAGCCGTTCGGTGGCCAGGCCAAGGCAAGTAGCAATGGCGTTGGCAAAGGAATTAACCAACCA
This sequence comes from Pseudomonadales bacterium, assembly GCA_965659815.1. Classification (GTDB taxonomy): domain Bacteria; phylum Pseudomonadota; class Gammaproteobacteria; order Pseudomonadales; family UBA7434; genus UBA7434. The sequence goes on along the minus strand of CBFHXO010000001.1, from coordinate 118,360 downwards.
TAGCTTGCCCGAAATAGGCGATGCCTTTGGCGGTCGTGACCACACGACAGTGCTGCACGCCTGCCGAAAAATAAAAGAGTTGCGCGAGACGGACTCGGATATTCGTGAAGATTATCAGAACCTGCTTCGTACGCTGGCGACTTGATTGCCAGCCGTGTTTAAATACAGCGATACATTAAAGCTCTTTGATAAGGCATTTTCGATAAGCAGTATTGTCATTAAAGAGACATTGCGTTTTGTCAGTTAAGCCTTTTTCAACATCGATACCGTTAACCAGGAGAGTTCATCGAACATGAAATTTTCAGTCAATCGCGAAGCTTTGCTTCGTCCACTGACGATCGTTGCCAGCGCTGTTGAGCGTCGGCAAACCATGCCTATTTTGTCTAATTTGCTGATTAAGGTTAACGGTAAAAAACTTCACCTTACCGGTACCGATTTAGAGGTTGAGTTAAGTGCCACAATCGCACTGGAAACAGCGGCTGAGAGTAAAGGTGAAATCACCGTGCCAGCGCGCAAGCTGGTGGATATTTGTAAATCGTTGCCTGAGTCTTGTGATATCGCTTTTTCTGTCAGCGACGGTAAAGCCGTGGTGCGCAGTGGCCGCAGCCGTTTTACCCTGGCGACACTGGCTGCGGGTGACTTTCCTTCGGTGCAAAAAGATGACAGCAGTTTTTCGGTCACCGTTAACCAGGCAGACTTTGGCCAGCTTATTGATCGCACCGCTTTCTCAATGGCTCAGCAGGATGTTCGTTATTATTTAAATGGCATGCTGTGGGAGTTATCGGGCGAGCGTTTTAAAGCGGTTGCAACCGATGGCCACCGACTCGCTATTGCCCATATCGATTTAGATGAAAAAGTAGAAGGCGGTAAACAGCAGTTTATTGTGCCGCGCAAAGGCGTGGTAGAGCTGACCCGTTTACTGGCTGATGATGACGCAACCATTACTCTGGAATTTGGTAGCAATCATATTCGCGCCACTACTGACGGTATGGTGTTTGTGTCTAAATTGGTTGATGGCAAGTTTCCTGACTACGAGCGAGTATTGCCTAAAGGCGGCAATAAGCTGGTGGTTGCTGAGCGCAATGAGCTTAAAGCTGCGTTGTCCCGATCGGCTATTTTGTCTAACGAGAAATTCCGTGGTATTCGTTTTACGCTTGATGATGGCATGGTTGGTATCCAGGCAAACAACCCTGAGCAAGAAGAGGCTCATGAGGAAGTTTTCGTTAACTATCAAGGAGATAGCTTGGAAATGGGCTTTAACGTCAGCTATTTAATTGAGGTGTTGGGTGTGCTCCGGAGTGAACAGGTAAATATCACTTTATCCGATTCTAATAGCAGCGCACTGGTGCAGGACGGCGACAGCGATAACAATGCAATGTATGTTGTGATGCCGATGCGCCTGTAGCGGCGGCGCTAATAATAATGGTTTTGCTGGCCTGGAGTGCCTTTTTGCACGCCGGGCCCCAATAGGGCTTGATCCTTTTAAGCCCAGCCCTGATACCAGGACTCTACGCCCTTGCTTATGCCCTCTTATACCTCTGCCTTTATAGTTGCTGTTTTCTACCGGGGTTTATCGCGCCGACGATCAAAGTGCAGAATGTGGTATGCGCTTAGGAGTGATTGTTTCACGTGAAACTTTCCGGTATTGAGATTTCTGGTGTTCGCAACCTATCATCCGTATCGCTGGACAAGCTTGGCGGCGTTAATATTTTTTATGGTGCCAATGGCTCGGGCAAAACGTCGATTCTGGAAGCCATACATATTCTTGGTCTGGCGCGCTCTTTTCGTGGCACTCAGCTGCAACCGGTAATCCAATACCATCAAAACACCTGTACGGTATTCGGGCAGCTTTCAACCAGTGAGCAGCAGCCTCCACTGCCGATCGGTGTTAAGCGCTCAAAAAAAGGCGGTTATCGTATTCGAATTGCCGGTTCAGATGAAAAAAGCCTGGTGCGACTCGCCGAAACACTCCCTATACAACTGATTAATTCGACTGCTTACTCTTTGCTTGAGGGCGGCCCCAAGCAGCGAAGACAGTTTATCGATTGGGGTGTGTTTCACGTGGAACAGTGTTTTTACGATGCATGGCGCAGAATGCAGCGCTGTTTGCGGCAGCGAAATGCTGAGCTTCGGGCGTATAAGACCCGTAAGCCGGAATTGGGTGCCTGGAATCAGGAGTTAGTTGAAGTATCAGCTATTATCGACAACGCTCGCCAGCGGTACTTTGAGTCCTTATATCCAGTGTTTAATGACTTTCTTTCGCGGCTCACTGATCTGGCGGATTTGGAATTGGCTTACTACCGTGGGTGGGACCCGATTAAACCGCTGGAAGAAGTGCTCAATAGCAGTAGCGACCGAGACCTTCGTCGTGGTTTTACCCATTTTGGACCTCACAGAGCCGATTTAAAGCTGCAGGTGAATGGCTTAGATGCCGGCCAGGTGCTTTCACGTGGGCAGCAAAAACTGGTGGTCTGTGCGCTGCGTCTGGCTCAGTGTCATTTAATGGTGAGCACGACCAACAAGAAATGCGTGCTGCTGATTGATGACATGCCTGCGGAGATCGACGCTTTTCACCAGGGGAATTTATGCGAGCTGCTCAACTCGCTGGGCGTACAGTTATTCCTGACCTGTGTAACTGCACACGAATTGGTTAATCAACCCTGGCAAAGTGAGCAAGCCGTTAAAGTGTTTCACGTGGAACAAGGCAATGCCGCAGCGGTTGAAGATTTATCATTGTTTCGGCGTTCAGGTTAGCCTGACGGCTAACTTGTAACGCCGCTTTTGCAAGCATGCTTAACCCCGCACCTTTGCGTTTATTTTGCCGGTTTTACGTGGTCTCGATGGCGTGTTTTCAGCGCTTGAGAGTGGCCAGAACAACAGCTTTGAAACTACCGTTTTATTGGGTTGACTCGCACGCCATATGGCCACACAATAACCCGTTAATTATAAGCTAAGCGATTGATTTTACTGTTTATCCAGGTGTTTGGTGGTGTAATGGCAAAGTGTCAGCCTCGGTGTTGGCCAGACGGACAAAAAGCTGTTATTCAAGGCCAATAGTCGATACCAGGGCAGGCCGAAATAATCGTTTAAAAAACAATCTACACAGGTGTAGGACCGGGCTATGAGTGAAGAAGTGAATGACGGACTTGATGAAGCGAATGGGGACTATGATTCCTCCAGCATTAAAGTCCTAAAAGGGCTCGATGCGGTAAGAAAACGGCCTGGCATGTATATCGGTGATACCGACGACGGCACCGGTCTGCATCATATGGTGTTTGAGTTGGTCGACAACTCTATCGACGAAGCCCTGGCCGGTCACTGCTCGCAAATCACAGTAACCATTCACCCTGACAACTCCATTACCACTGCCGATGATGGTCGCGGCATTCCCACCGAAATCCACGATGAGGGCGTATCTGCTGCCGAAGTTATTATGACGGTGCTGCACGCCGGCGGTAAATTCGACGACAACACTTATAAAGTTTCTGGCGGTTTGCACGGTGTGGGCGTCTCGGTGGTTAACGCCTTATCATCAGAGTTAACACTTACTATCCGTAGAAAGGCCGAAATACATGAGCAGGTGTATCGCCACGGGGTGCCAGATGCGCCACTGAAGGTCATTGGTGAGACGACCGAATCGGGCACCTCGGTGCACTTTAGGCCCTCAGCAGAGACCTTTAGCAATATCGAATACCATTACGAGATTCTTGCCAAACGCCTGCGTGAGCTGTCGTTTCTTAATTCTGGCGTTAATATCCTGCTCAAAGATGAGCGCAGCGGCAAAACCGACACCTTTTGTTATGAAGGGGGTTTGCGCGCCTTTGTTGAGCATTTGAATGTCAATAAAAACCCGATCAATACCGGCCTGTATTTTACTACCCAACAAGACGATATTGGTGTTGAAGTTGCGCTGCAATGGAACGATGGTTTTCAGGAAAATATTTATTGCTATACCAATAATATTCCCCAGCGCGATGGCGGCACACATTTAGCGGGTTTTCGTTCAGCGCTAACCCGTGGTCTTAATGGTTATATTGAAAAAGAGGGCATGGGCAAGGGCGCCAAGGTTTCAACCACGGGTGATGATGCACGCGAAGGTTTAACGGCGATTATCTCGGTTAAGGTTCCCGACCCGAAATTCTCGTCACAAACCAAAGATAAACTGGTGTCATCCGAAGTGAAGTCTGCGGTTGAGCAGGCCATGGGTGAAAAGCTGACGGAGTACTTGTTAGAAAATCCGCAAGAAGCCAAAGCCGTTGTTAACAAAATGATTGATGCGGCGCGCGCCAGAGAAGCCGCGCGAAAAGCGCGCGAAATGACCCGGCGCAAAGGCGCTTTGGATATTGCCGGTTTGCCGGGCAAGCTCGCCGATTGCCAGGAAAAAGATCCGGCACTGTCTGAAATCTATATTGTGGAGGGTGATTCTGCGGGCGGTTCAGCCAAGCAGGGTCGCGCACGTAAAACCCAGGCGATTTTGCCGCTAAAAGGTAAAATCCTTAACGTAGAAAAAGCGCGCTTTGACAAAATGTTGACCTCGGCAGAGGTGGGTAATCTGGTCACAGCGCTAGGCTGTGGTATCGGCAGCTCGGAGTTCGACCCCGACAAATTGCGTTATCACTCCATTATTATCATGACCGATGCGGATGTCGACGGCTCGCATATTCGCACGCTAATTCTTACCTTTTTCTTCAGACATATGCGCGAGCTTATTGAGCGCGGCCATATTTTTATTGCTCAACCACCGCTGTATAAAATCAGCAAGGGCAAGCAGCAAAGCTATTTAAAAGACGACGAAGAGCTCGATAGCTTTTTTATGCAGGTCGCGCTGGAAAATGCTGCGCTACATATTAACGACCAGGCGCCACCGATTGCCTCTGAGCCGCTGGGCCAAATGGTAAAAGAATACAAAACGGTTATGGCGATGATCGATCGCTTATCGCAGCTTTACCCGCCAGAGGTGTTGCAGCAGCTAATTAGCCAAGCTGCGTTGCAAGACAATATGCTAAGTCAGGAATCTGCGGTTGCCGCCTGGTGTGAGCAATTGCAAACCGCGTTTGCCGATGATCACAAAGCCGGTAAACAAAAGTACCTGATCTCAGTAAGACAGGACGCGGAGCGCGGGTTATTTTTGCCTAAGGTTGAAATTGTTTCACACGGTATTACGCGCGAGCATTTATTTAGCCATGACTTTTTCCAGTCGTCTGAATACAAGGCCATTACCCAGCTGGGCGAAAAAATCACAAATCTGATTGAGCCTACCGGCTACGTGAAGCGTGGCGACAAGCAGCAACCCGTGAGTGATTTTCCTGAAGCTCTGGAGTGGTTAACGGCTGAGGCCAAGCGCGGTTATATGATTCAGCGCTACAAAGGTCTGGGTGAAATGAACCCTGAGCAGTTGTGGGAAACCACCATGGACCCGGAAGTGCGACGCATGCTGGTGGTTACCATTGAAGATGCTATTGCGGCCGATCAGATCTTTACCACGCTAATGGGCGATCAGGTTGAACCAAGGCGTGAATTTATTGAAGACAACGCGCTGTCGGTAGCGAATCTCGATATCTAATCCGTTAGTTTTAGTCCTCGTTAGCTTCAAGGCTAGTTGCCAGTTTAGTTTCAAGCAGCGCGCTGGATTGTGTTTCGATCCAGCGCTCAACTTCTGCTGTGAGATCTTTTGCCGATTTATTGGCAACGGCAATAGGGTTGCCAATCACAAAGCGAATAGTCCCGGCGGTTTTTATTGATTTGCTTGGCCAGTGAACGCCGGCATTGTGGGCAATGGGCAATATATCGCAGTTACCTGCCAGCGCGAGATTCGCACCACTGCGTGCATAGCGTTTGGTCTCGCCGGGTTTAACCCGCGTGCCCTCAGGAAAAATCAATACCGAGCGGCCCTGGCTGAGGCGTTTTAATCCTTTAGATTGCACCAGCTTTAGCGCTTCTTTTGGTGAGCTGCGATCAATAGCAATGGGTTCCATTTGCCTAAGTGCCCAGCCAAAAAATGGAATGCGCAACAACTCCTTTTTTAAAATCGTGCATAGCGGCCAAAACTGGGTTTGTAAATAAAACGTTTCCCATTCGGATTGGTGTTTACACATAATCACGCAGGCGCGATCGGGAATATTTTCACTCCCGGTTAATTCGATTTTAATACCAATGAATCGCTTGGCGATAAAGACCACAAAGTGGTTCCATAAAGTGATATAGCGGCTGCGATAGCGATACGGTAACCACCACAGCAAGGTGCCGGTGATACCAAACCAGGCTACCGACAGAAAATAGAAAAATTGAAAACCCGCCACGCGCAGGCGCACAGCCAGGCTTGGCGAGTGGGAGTTTGGGTTCATGCTTGCCAATCCATCAGGTTGTGGCACACGCTATAAGTGAATTACCGCTTGGGTGCTGCCAATAGCGATATGTCTGCCACATGTAAAAACAGTTCGCGCAACCTTGCCAGTAGCGCCAGACGATTACGCTTTAGCGCTTCGTCATCGGCGTTTACCATCACATCATCAAAAAAGTTGTCGATGGTAGTTTTAAGCTCGGTCAATTTAAGCAGGCCATCGCGGTAATTGCCGGCATCAAACAGCGGCATAACTTCGCTTTCTTTGCGAGCAATAGTTTCTGCCAGTGCTTTCTCTGCATCTTCAACCAGTAGCGCAGCATCGAACTCGCGGCTATCAATGGTGGTTTCTGATTTGGCAAGAATATTTGAGACGCGTTTGTTGGCACTGGCAAGGCTTTCACTTTCTGCCGTGTTAGAAAACGCTGCAACCGCTTGTACCCTGGCGTCAAAGTCTAACGGGCTATTTAATGCTTTGGCTTTTACTGCAGCAAAAATCTCCGCTGCCAAACCCTGGTCCTGATACACGGCAGCAAAACGATCAAACAGATAATCGAGCACACCCGCACTGCAGGCATCGCTATCAATATCACATTGGTGTTGTTTGGCTGCGGTTTCTATCCACTGTTGAATATTAATAGCCAAACGGTTTTGCAAAATAATTTGCAGTACCGCGATTGCGGCACGACGCAATGCGAACGGATCTTTTGAGCCTGACGGTTCCTGGCCAATCCCGAATATACCGGTGAGTGTATCGAGCCGATCGGCAAGTGCAACTGCGCAGGCAACACCCGATTCAGGCACCCGGTCGCCGGCAAATTTGGGCAGGTAGTGCGACTTGATGGCGTTGGCAACAGCTTCAGGCAAGCCTTCATTTAAAGCGTAATAGCCGCCCGCTGTACCTTGCATCTTGTCAAATTCCAGCACCATATCTGAGGCTAAATCGGCTTTGGATAATTCGCCGGCCAGTTTGGCTGCAGCGCCATCGGCACCAATGGCGTTGGCAATGCCTTCTGCTAGTGCACCAATGCGCTGGGTTTTTTCAAATACCGTGCCCAGCTGCTTTTGAAACACAATCGGTTTTAATCGCTCACGCAAAGCTGACAACGATACTTTTTTATCGGTTTCAAAGAAAAATGCGGCGTCGGCTAGTCGCGGGCGAATGACGCGCTCGTTACCGCTAATGACTTTTTCGGGGTCGGTGCTATCAATATTGCTAACGGTAATAAAGTTTGGCAGCAACTGCCCGTTGGCATCGACGAGATGAAAGTACTTTTGATGCTCACTCATCGAGTAGATCAATGCCTCTTGTGGCACTGCGAGAAACTCCGCGTCGAATTTACCTATTAATGGGAAGGGCATTTCTACTAATGCGGTAACCTCATCGAGTAAATCGGATTCGATAACTGCCTGACCATTAATGGTTCTGCCCAGTGCAGCCACTTGTTCGGCAATCGCATCGCGTCGCTTATTGTAGTCGACAATAATATGTCCCTGCTCCAATAGCTGTTGTTCGTAGCCGGCCGGTGTTTTAATTTCGATGCTGCCTGGCGCATGAAAGCGGTGACCAATGCTGTGTTTGCCCGATTGAATACCGAGTACCGAACAGTCGACCTGCTCGTCACCCAACAGCACCACTAACCAGTGAACTGGTCGGACAAATTCGGCGCGCGATGCACCCCAACGCATACGCTTGGGAATGGGAAGTGCGTCCAGCGCGTTAGTAATAATGCTCTCGAGAAGTTCACTCGTGGCTTTGCCGTTTTCAGTGCTACGAAAACACAGGCGCTCTCCTTTATCGGTGTCGACGGTGATCAAATCGTCAAAGGTAATGCCATTGCTGCGGGCAAAGCCTTCGGCGGCTTTGCTTGGCTTGCCATCTTTATCGTATGCGGCGGCTATGGCGGGCCCCAGCTTTTCAATCGCCTTATCGGCTTGCTGGGTTTGTAAGCCTGGCACCAGTATTGCCAGTCGTCTTGGCGTGGCAAAGCGCTTTACGCTATCGCGGTCAAAATTCAAATCGGCCGATGCCAGGCCGCTTAATACCCCTTTTTCAAACGCCTTTGACAACGATGCCAGTGCTGTTGGTGGCAGCTCTTCAGTGCCCAGTTCGATTAAGCAGTCGGCAGTATTGGAGACACTCATTACATAGCCTCCTGTTGCGTCGCGGCAAATTTTTCCAGGGCGTCTGCCTGAATAGATGGGTCGGCCAAAGGAAAACCCAGCTCGCCGCGCTTTTGATAGTAGGCTTCGGCAACTGCGCGGGCCAGGGTTCTCACCCGCAAAATAAAGCGTTGTCGCTCAGTCACTGAAATCGCATGGCGTGCATCGAGCAGGTTAAACGCATGCGATGCTTTCATTACTTGCTCATAAGCCGGTAGTGGCAGGCCAGCAGTAATTAACGCCTGGCTTTGTGTTTCACATTCATCAAAATATGAAAATAAAAAGTCGACGTTAGCATGCTCAAAATTATAGGCAGACATTTCAACTTCGTTTTGGTGAAACACATCGCCATAGCTCACGCTGCCATGCTCGCTTTCGGTCCAGACTAAATCGTAAATGGAATCTACACCTTGCAGGTACATAGCAATACGCTCAAGACCATAGGTGATTTCGCCAGTGACCGGATAACATTCAAGGCCGCCGACTTGCTGAAAATAGGTAAATTGCGTGACCTCCATCCCGTTTAACCAGACTTCCCAGCCCAAACCCCAGGCTCCTAGCGTTGGTGACTCCCAGTTATCTTCAACAAAGCGAATATCGTTGACCTTGGGGTCAATACCAATCTCATAAAGTGAATCGAGATAGAGTTGTTGGATATTGTCGGGCGATGGCTTTAACGCCACCTGGAACTGGTAGTAGTGTTGCAAGCGGTTGGGGTTTTCACCATAGCGACCATCGGTAGGTCGACGGCAGGGTTGGACATAGGCTGCGTTCCAGGTTTCCGGGCCAATGGCACGCAAAAAAGTGGCCGGGTGAAACGTCCCTGCCCCCACTTCCATATCGAGCGGCTGCAGAATGACACAGCCGCGTTGCGCCCAGTAGTTTTGCAGGGTGAGTATCAGGTCCTGAAAGGTCAGGGGCTTGCTTTGGGTGTTCATTGTGGGTTCTTCTGTGCCTTGTCTGTGTCTTGGTTGTTATACAGGATGACTGATTCCGGGGCGGGTCACTCACTTGTTGCTAACCCACGGATCGGTTCGGTCGTCGATCCGTTGATCTTCTGCCCGGATAAAAGCGCGCGATTATACATTATCAGCCTTCGATGGCCGGTATTTTCCGCTCGTTTGCGCGGATGAATGGTCTTATTTGCGCCAGAATGCCGGAGTGAACAGCACCAGCAGCGTAAATACCTCTAGTCGACCGAGCAGCATTGCCAAACAGAGAATCCACTTTGCTGTGGCGGGTATATCGCCAAAGTGCGCCGCGACGACGCCGAGACCGGGGCCAAGATTATTAATTGAGGCGCCGACTGCCGAAAATGCGGTTAGGAAGTCCAGCCCGGTGGCTAAAATCAGCAAAAGCATGGTGACGTAAACCAGCACATAAATCGCGAAAAAGCTCCATACGGCGCTCACCACCCGGTCGGATACCGGCCGATCGCCAATTTTGATGGGAATCACGGCGTTGGGGTGCACCAGCCGAAGCAGCTCGCGATAGCCCTGCTTTGCAATCAACAACACCCTTATTGCTTTCATGCCGCCGCCGGTAGAGCCGGCCGATGCGCCCATAAACGCGAGCAAAAACATGAATAACGGAATAAACGTGGGCCAGGCGCTGTAGTCGGCGGAGGTAAAGCCTGTGGTGGTGGCCAGCGATACCACCTGGAATATGGCGTGTAAAACGGAGTCTTGCCAGCTTTGTGCATCGCTGGGGTTTAAAATAATCAAGCTAATGCTAACAATGGTCATGGCCATCAGGATAACCAGCAGGTAAAAGCGAAACTCCGAGTCTGACCAGTACACTTTCAATGAGCGGCCGCGAAAAGAGAAGTAATGCAAGGCAAAGTTTACCCCGGCTAATAACATATAGATTATCGCGATCCATAAGATCACCGGGTTGTTGAAGTAACCCATACTTGCATCGTGGGTGCTAAAGCCACCTATTGCTACAGTAGAAAAACTATGCGCCAGCGCATCAAATGGCGTCATACCCGCCAGCCAGTACGCCACGCCACAGCCAACTGTCATCGACAAATAAATGATAAACAGGGCTTTAGCCGTGCTGGTAATACGTGGTGTGAGCTTGGTATCTTTTATTGGACCTGGCGTTTCGGCGCGATACAGTTGCATACCACCTACCCCAAGCATGGGCAAAATGGCTATAGCGATAACGATAATTCCGATCCCGCCCAGCCATTGCAGCTGCTGGCGATAATAAAGTAGTGACTTCGGTAGCTCATCAAGCCCTGTGATAACAGTTGCACCGGTGGTGGTAAGGCCAGACACCGATTCGAAAATAGCGTCGGTGAGCGACAGTGATAATGCGTCAGATAACAATAGTGGCAATGAGCCAAAGGCGCTTAACACCAACCAGAACAAGGCGGTAATTAAAAAGCCATCGCGGGTGCGCAGCGTATGTTGAGAGTCTTTATTCGGTAGCCAAAGCGCGGCGCCAGTGGCGGCAGTGATCGCGAATGCGGTAAGAAAAACATCTATTGTGTTCTCGCCAAACCAAAGCGCAAATGGAATGGGCAGCAACATGGTTAAGCTGAAAATTAAAAGCAACAGCCCAAGCAGTGCGCTAATAAGGGAAAAATGCATGCTGGATAATCCTAGCCCATCGCGTTCATTTTAATATGGCCTTGCATCTTTAAAAGAAACCCAGGCCAACCTGAAATAGCGCTTCTACCGCAGGGATTTGTGTTTTATCGGCCAAAAACACCACTACGTGATCATCGGTTTCTACCATCACATCCCGGTGCGCAATTAATACTTTGCCATCTCTGACAATGGCGCCAATACGCACGCCTTCGGGCAGGTCGATATCATCAACACTCTTGCCGACTACCTTGGAGTTTTTGCTATCACCATGAGCAATGATTTCCAGCGCTTCGGCTGCGCCGCGCCTGAGTGAGTGTACAGCGGCCATATCGCCACGGCGCACATGTGTAAGCAAACTGCCAATGGTAATTAACTGTGGTGCAAACGCGATATCGATATCGGCACCTTGAACCAGATCGACATAGGCGGGATTGGTAATTAAGGTAATCACCTTTCGCGCGCCCAGTTTTTTTGCCAATAGCGACGACATAATATTGGCTTCGTCGTCATTGGTGAGCGCAATAAACACATCGATATGGTCGATATTTTCGCTATGCAATAATTCGGTATCGGATGAACTGCCATGTAATACGATGGTTTTATTCAAATGCTCAGATAGCGCTTCGGCGCGCTCGGCATTCTGCTCGATAATTTTTACCGAGTATTGATGCTCAATCGCCATGGCCAGTCGCAAACCGATATTGCCACCGCCTGCAATCATGATGCGATGGTAGGGGCGATTGAGCTGACCCAGCTCGCGCATAACAGGCCGGATATTTTCTTTGGCAGCAATATAAAAGACTTCATCCAGCGGTTCGATTTCGGTAGAGCGCTGTGGCTTTATGGCTCGGTCACCACGAAATATTGCCGCTACCCTGGCGTCCTGTTTGGGCGTCATTTTGCGAATGTTATATAAGGTCTCGCCGATAAATTTATCGCCCGCCTGTGCGCGAATAGCAATCAGTTGCGCTGCGCCATCAGCAAAGTTAAGCACCTGCAACACACCGGGATACTCCAGCAAACCAATAATATGCTCGGTGACCAGATCTTCGGGGGCAATGATAACGTCGATAGGAATGGCATCGTCGGCGAACAGTTCTTTTTTTGATACATAGCTGTTGGCGCGAATGCGGCAAATTTTGGTAGGTGTGCGATAAATTGAATGGGCAATCTGGCAGGCAATCATATTGATTTCATCGGAGCCTGTGACCGCTACCAGCATATCGGCATCTTCAATCCCGGCGCTTTTTAGTACATCCGGGTGTGCCGCGTGGCCGTTTACCGTACCAATATCGAGCTTGTCTTGCAGCTCGCGCAGACGCGGGCCGTTGCTATCGACAACTGTGATATCAATTTTTTCATTAGCCAGGCTTTCAGCTAGCGTGCCGCCGACTTGACCCGCCCCTAGTATCACAATTTTCATAGCGCCTGCTTTGTTATCGGTACGGTGGTATTCACTGGTTTATTCGCGGTGTTGATCCACTGCGTTTATATAAGTTTAAGCGTACTAGACCGTGGCAGACTTGCTAAGTCTTGCGTAGAAAAAACCGCCGTTTTTACCGCGATTTGGTAGTAGTTGGCGTCCTGCTCCGCAGGCGATGCCCCATTCGCCTTTGCCACATTCAATGGGCAGCGCTTTGGCTTTCGGCGTTGCGGCAAGAAAGGCATCAATTAGCCGGGCGTTTTCTTCGGGCATGATGGAGCAGGTGCAATACAGCAACTCTCCCTCGCTTGCGAGCAGTGGCCAAAGATTATTGAGCAGCTGCATTTGCTGCTTGGCAAAAGTGTTGATATCGCCCGGCCGGCGCAGCAATTTAATATCGGGGTGGTGGCTGATAATGCCGGTGCCTGAGCATGGCGCATCGAGCAGAATGCGGTCAAAGGCTTTGCCATCCCACCAGCTTTTGGTGTTATTGGCATCGGCGTGCAAGCAGCTGATCTGGGCCGCATCGGTTTGACTGCGCTGCCGGCCCTGCTGATGTCTGGCGATATTCTCCTCTACCCGAAGTAAGCGATCACTACTGCTATCAACAGCCAATAATAAGCATTTGGGTGCGATTTCCAGTATATGGATGGCCTTGCCGCCAGGCGCTGAGCAGGCGTCGAGCACTCGCATTTTATCGCTGGCGTTTAGCAACGATGCCGCCAGTTGAGCGCCTGGATCCTGCACGCTCGAAACCCCTTGTTCAAAGTCGGGTAGCTGGCTGATGGCAACCGCGCCGTCCAGCATTAGCCCGCAGTCGGTGTAGGGCACCGGTTGGCTGGTGATATCGCTTGCTGCCAGTTGCTGTTGATATTGCTCGCGGCTTTGCTGTTGTCGATTGATTCGCACCGCCATTGGTGGCGGTGAATTATTGTATTCAACAATGTTTTGCCAATGATCTGGCCAGTCTTGTTTGAGCTTTTTAAATAGCCATTGCGGATGGCTGGCCGCTGCGGCATCGGCAAGTGCTGTCGCCGTATTGCTGGCGTTTTGCTGGCGTAAAAAATTTCGCAATACCGCATTAACCAAACCTTTTGCCCAGATTTTTTTTAAGTGCTTTGCGGCTTCGACGCTGGCACTAATCGCGGCATGGTCGGGGGTGCGCATATACTGAATTTGATAAAGACCTATGAGCAGTAAGGCATGAATATCGGCGTCTTTTTTTGCAAAGGATTTTTTTAGTAGCGGTTGTAATTGCGCGTCGAGTTTATAAAAGTGGCGCAGCGTGCCAAAACAAAGCTCACGGTAAAATCCGCGATCGTTCTTATCGTCTGACGGTCTGTTAGCGCTTTGACTGGCTGAGGCTTTGCTTGCGAGCGAGTCAATATCGCCGGTAAACGATTCGCCTTTACCCAACACCTGGCCAATGGCTTTTGCCGCCTGGGCGCGTGTATCTTTCATTAAGACGCGTCTTGGTCAGACGGCGCTAAGGAAAACTGATCGCCGAGGCTGAAAAAATTGGGGCGACCGTTGAGTAGTGCGGCAATTGGCATGGCTTTAGCGCCAGGAATTTGTACCGAGGTAATGCGTAAGCTGGTATCTGCACACTGCACCTCGATACTGTTTTTATCGATGTGGGCCACAGTGCCCGGTGCCTGGCTGTCGCTATCGCATTTATCGGTATTCGCCGTTGCTGTAACAATTCGAATTCGCTGGTCGGCCAAAAAACTGTGGCAGGCTAATGCCGAAGTAAAGGCGCGAATTTTTCGTTCAATTGCGAGGGCGCTCTGCTCCCAATCGATTAGCGCTTCATGTTTATCAATCTTATTTGCATAAGTGCTTTCGGCATCGTTTTGCTGCTGCGGTGTTAAAGTATTTTCGTGCATACATAGCAGCGTTTTATGTAACAGCGGTATGCCAACCGAGATTAATTTTTCGCGCAGGCTATCGCCGGTTTCGTTGGCATCAATGCTACAGCTGTCTTTCAATAACATTGCACCGGTATCCAGTCCGGCATCCATTTGCATTATCGTGATGCCGGTTTCACTATCGCCTGCGATAATCGCACGCTCTACCGGGGCCGCGCCGCGCCAGCGTGGCAATAGCGAGGCATGAATATTAATGCAGCCTAGGCGCGGTGTATCTAAAACCGCTTGCGGCAAAATCAACCCATAGGCGGCGACAATCATGACATCGGCACGGTACTGTGCCAGCGTTTGCTGCTGCTCGGGATCTTTTAGTGACAACGGTTGTTCAACTGCAATGCCGGCAGCTTCAGCCACTTGTTTTACCGCAGAGGCCTGCAGTTTTTTTCCGCGACCGGAACGCCGGTCGGGCTGAGTGTATACCGCGACGATATCGTAGTTGGCCGCGCTGGCCTGGTCGAGCAAGGCTTGTAAATGCGCTGCGGCGAAAGGCGGTGTACCGGCAAAGATAATACGCAATGGAGTTCCTGTGGCGGCAATGCTTATGGGTTAGATACTTATGGCTAGACGCTGATGGGCATTAAATAAGTCGGCACGAACTACCTGCCTTAGGCCATGCGTCGTTCTTTTTGTAGTTTTTGTTTTATGCGATTGCGCTTGAGAGCAGAGATGTAATCGACAAACAACTTACCGTTGAGATGATCGATTTCGTGCTGAATACATACTGCTAATAAACCCTCAGGCATTAACTCAAAGCTTTCGCCGTTTTTATCGAGCGCGGTGACTTTCACGCCGGTGGGCCGAGACACTTCTTCGTAATAACCCGGCACTGAGAGACAACCCTCCTGGTACTCGTCCAGCTCTTCGTTAACGACTTCGATACTTGGGTTAATAAATACCAGCGGTTGGTCGCGCTCGTCAGAGACATCAATGACAATCACTTGTCGATGCACGTTGACCTGGGTGGCGGCCAGTCCAATGCCCTCGGCGTCGTACATGGTTTCAAGCATATCGTCGACCAGTTGCTGAATATTGGCGTCGACGGTTTTCACCGGTTTGGCGACGATTCTAAGCTGAGGGTCCGGAAATTCCAGAATATCGAGTATGGCCATAAGTTGGTTGCGCTATAAACAAGGCGAAACAGCACTGCTTGCCTGGGTGTGAAATTGATCAAATTTTATCGAGACAACCATCACGTTCAAGTGCGATCGACACAAAAAAACCAGTAATTACCGACATTTATACAAAAAATCTGCCGTTGGAGCTGATCCTGACTGCTATATTATACAGATCGCGCCGAAAAGTTTGCAGCGTTTGCCTGAATAATAAACGGTGACATTTGACGCGCAAATAAACGCAGCCCTAATGATCAATATTGGTTTGGAAGGAAATTAGCATGAAAACATTTTGGCTTGGCTTGCTTTTATGTTTAGCCGTTTTTCAGGGGCGGTTTGCCTACGCGCAGTTGGAGCTGCGGGATGATCAGCCCGGCACCTATACCGTCGTGTTAGGGGATACACTTTGGGATATCTCAAACAAGTTCCTTAAAACGCCCTGGCTGTGGCCGGAAATCTGGCAAGCTAACCCCCAGGTCGCCAATCCCCATCTGATCTACCCTGGCGATGTACTGTCGCTGATTTATATCGACGGTAAGCCGCGCTTGGTGGTTAATCGAGGTGATGTTAAGTTGTCGCCGCAAATGCGAACCTCACCATTGGGCGCAGCGATTCCTGCCATTCCACTCGATGCTATATCGGCGTTCCTATCTCGCAGCCGTGTCGTTGAAAAAGAGACCTTGGCCGAGGCCCCTTATGTATTAGCTGGTGCTTCGGGCCGAATTATCAGTTCTGCCGGTGACCGCATTTATGCGCGCGGCGATTTCAGTGGCAATAGCCGCTTTTACGGTATTTATCGCAAAGGCCAGACTTTTAAAGACCCCGAGACGCGCGAAAAGCTGGGTATTCAGGCCATGGAAATTGGTACAGGCCGAATTACTGCCGAAGATGAAGAAGAAGGCGTAACCACCATTTTGCTTAACAGCAGCAATGAAGAAGTTCGAGTTGGCGATCGTTTTCTTGCCTTTGCCGATGAGAAGGTAAACTCGACTTTTTATCCTAAAGCTCCCGATGGGGATGTCGATGGTTTAATTATTGCGGTTGAAGGTGGTGTCGCCAATATTGGTCGCTACGACGTAGTGGTGATTAACCGGGGTACTCGCGAGGGGCTGATTACCGGTGATGTGTTGGCGGTAAACCAGGCCGGCAAAACCATTCGTGATAGCGTCGGTAAAGGCCGCGTTAAACTGCCAAGTGAGCGAGCGGGTCTGCTAATTGTATTTAAGGTTTTTGACAAGGTCAGCTATGGTCTGATTCTCGAGGCCGACCGACCCCTGTCGGTATTCGACGAAGTCGGCAATCCCTGATTGAGCTATGGTTTAAAAAATGCCGGTATTGATTACCGGCATTTTTTTTGGGGCGCTGGTTTAATTTTGACCTAAACGGATAAGCCAGATAATATCCCAACTTCTCTACTACTTTCAGGTCACGGATGATCCTATGAATACACCACCGTCTCAATTTCCCGATTCTCATCGCAACGCATCAACAGCCATTACTGATGCCAATCGAGATGCCAATAACGCAAACCAGGTCAAAGCGCAGAGCGAGCGCTGCTGGACTTTGTTCATTGCCTTGCAACAAATTGACGGCCTGGGTCCGGTTGGGTTATCGCAGTTGATCGATAGTGCCGGTTCTGTGGGCCGACTTATGCAGGGCGATATTAAGCTGCCAGTTATTCGAGGGTTGCAGGGCACTGGGCGTGCACAACTGAAGCAACTGTTGCATCAGCCGGAAAACAGCGAGCACTGGGGGCTCGCTACGCGTTCGCTCAACTGGCTGCGGCAAACCGGCTCTGGCCTGCTGTGTCGCGGCGATAAATACTACCCGCGCCTGTTGGAGCAGCTGTCGGATTGCCCGCCATGGCTTTACATCAATGGCCGGGCAGAGGTATTTAATAAAGATGCCATAGCGATAGTTGGCGCTCGCAAACCGAGTGCAGAGGGGGTGCAATTCACCGAGCAACTCGCCGCTGAGCTGGCGGACGCCGGTTTGCTTGTGGTTAGCGGTATGGCCAGGGGAATTGATACCGCGGCGCATAAAGGCGCTCTGCAAGCAACGGGTGTTACCGCGGCGGTCTGGGCCACCGGCCTGGACCTGGTTTACCCGCGATCTAACCAGCAGTTGGCCGAGCAAATTGTCCAGCAAGGCTGTGTGATTAGCGAAATGCCCTTGGGCACCCGCTCTCTGGCTGGCCATTTTCCCCGCCGCAATCGGCTGGTGTCGGGTATTTGCATGGGCGTTATAGTGGTACAGGCAAAACTACCCTCTGGCTCCCTGATTACCGCCAATTACGCAGCAGAACAAAATCGTGAAGTGTTTGCCGTGCCTGGGTCAGTGTCGCGGCAGTTAAATACCGGTTGTCACCATTTGATTAAGGACGGTGCCACCCTGGTTGAGTCTGCCGCTGATGTGTTGGAGGTGATTAATGGGCTGCGCCTGGCGCATTGCAAAGACAAGCCATGTTATGCCAGTCAAACACAGCGCCTGGTTGAACCCATCGCCCGTTCGGATCAATTGCATCAACAGGCCATTGATCGCTTGCCCGCTCATTTGTCCGAAGTGCTGGATGCGATTGGCTACGATCCTGCGCCCTATGAATTGATAGAAGCTCGCCTGGCCAATCGGGCAGAAGATCTTGCCGCCAGTCTGATTGACCTTGAGCTTCAGGGCTTGCTCACGGTAACCGGCGGTTTATATAGTCGGCCCTTTAGTTAGTACTCAATTTTTGCTCTGCGAATAAATGAATAAAAGGATAAGGTTATCTTGCCCGCGCTTAGGTAAGCTCGAACACATATAAACCCAGCAATCAGCAGGTAAAACAATGACCTGGTTTTCGAACACCAGCAGTCGCGATGCGACAATTGCACAGTCGAAGGTTTTGGCTGAACCGTTTAAACGCTTTTATAGCAGTTTTTGGCAGCTGCCTTACATACCAGCACAAACGCTGGAGCTTTGCCGCTTGCGTATCGCCGCGCTACATCAATGCGATGCTGAGTGGCAGCGCGAGGAAGTGTCGTTAGCTGGGCCGCTGCGCGATGAGCTATCGCAGTGGAACAAAAGCCAGGAGTTTTCTGCTGCTGAAAAAGCGGCTCTGGCGTTTACTGAAGTGTATACCATGGACCCACAGTCAATCAGCGATGATCACGCCGATGCAGTCAAAGCGCACTACGGTGACGCGGGCCTGGTTGCGTTGATCGAAGCGCTGGGCGTGTTTTATGGATTAACCCGAGTCGCCCAGTTATGGGATTTATCGCCCGAAGAGGGCAAAGAGGTTTATCGTGAGTGAGCCAAGAGTCACAGCTCCCAACACCCAAACCGGCAACGTCGTACGCGACTCGGCGCTTGGCCTGGTGAAGGAAACGGTTGACCCCTACCTGACATTTAACCAGGCCATCTGGCACCAGGGGCCACTTTCTGCCGCCGAGGTCGAGATGGCCAGGCTGCGTAATGCGCGCAAGGTCAATTGCGTTTTTTGTAAGGCAGTGCGCTACGATATTGCCATTGAAGCAGGCCTTGACGAGACCAAGGTAGCGCAAATTGACGATGATTTTGCCAACAGCCATTTGTCAGCCAGAGAAAAACTGCTGCTGGCTTATACCGACTACTATCTCAATAACCCCACTGGAATGACTGCCGAGTTTAAGCAGCAGATGACCGACACCTTTTCACCGGAGGAGATCGTACATTTGTCACTCGCCATTGTGCTGTGCAACTGCTTTTCTCGCTGTGCGGTTTCGCTGGGCGGCATGCCTGAGCAAGACCTGCCCAGGATGGAGATCGCAGTACCCAACTAGGCCACACCGCCCGCAACGCTATATAAAGGCAGTTATGGCCGTTCAAACGGCGCTGTTTAACTTGAAACCGGCGCAGGTTTTCTGTAATTTGCGCGGCTCCTTTTTCTGATTAACATGGGACATCTTGTCATGACTGATACTTTTGTCGCTATTCTGATGGGTTCAGATAGTGATTTACCTCAAATGCAGCCAGCAATCGATACACTAAAAAAGTTTGATATTCGCACTGAAGTCAAAGTGACTTCGGCACACCGCACACCGGCGGCCACCCACGCTTATGTGACAGACGCTGACCAGCGTGGCTGTGGCGTATTTATCGCCGCGGCGGGTATGGCAGCGCATTTGGCAGGAGCCGTTGCTGCCAATACGACCAAGCCGGTAATTGGCGTACCCATTAATGCATCACTCGAAGGTCTGGATGCACTGCTTTCGACGGTACAAATGCCTGGCGGTATTCCTGTTGCCACAGTTGCGATTGGCAAGGCTGGCGCAAAAAATGCGGCCTACCTGGCGGCGCAAATCCTGTCGACTGCCGATGCCTCACTGGCTGAGCGCGTGAAAGCCGAACGTGCTGAAAATGCGCAAGCGGTACAGGCAAAAGACGCAGCACTTCAGGCTAAGCTCGCCAACTAGGCGACCTCACCATGCATAAGGCCCCGGGTCGCTGGCAATTAACTACCGCGCTCAAAGCGCTTTATCAGGGTAAGACTATTGCCTATCCCACCGAAGCGGTTTGGGGCCTTGGCTGCGATCCTTTTAATCAGCAGGCGGTATACCGCTTGTTAAACACCAAAAACCGGCCGCCAGAAAAAGGTCTGATTTTGGTGGCGGCCAACGCCGACCAAATTGCACCGTTACTGGCGCCGTTGAGCGAGAGCCAAAAAAACCAGCTGACTCAGTTGGCGCCTAATGGCCGCGCTACGACCTGGCTCATCCCGCATTATGACAGTATTCCGCGCTGGGTTACCGGCGAGCATGACACGGTGGCGGTAAGAATTTCACGCCATCCGGTGGTACACGCACTTTGCCTGGCATTTGGCGGTATGATTGTCTCGACCTCAGCAAACCCTGCAAGCTTTAGGCCCGCGCTTAACCAATTACAGGCGCGCTGCTATTTTGGTCGGCGCATTGGTGCTTATGTACCCGGCGCTGTTGGCAAAGACGCTATGCCATCGCAAATCAGGCATCTACTGACCGGTAAGGTTTTGCGTTAAACTCGCTTAAGCTATTGCGCCTGACAATAGCAGGCCTGTAAACACCTTTTATACTACTTGGGAAAACCTTGAGCAGCATTGATAAACAAGCGGTAAAGCAGTTTTTACTCACGCTTCAAAACCGAATTTGTTCTGAGTTCGGGGCGCTTGATGGTGGCGCATCATTTATTGAAGATAGCTGGGACAGATCGGGTGGTGGTGGTGGAAAAACCCGCGTTATTAGTGGCGGACGGGTGTTTGAAAAAGGCGGCGCCAATTTTTCTCATGTGTTTGGCGACCAACTGCCACCGTCAGCATCGGCCAACCGACCGGAATTGGCAGGCCGCAGTTTTGAGGCCTTAGGCGTGTCTGTGGTTATGCATCCGGACAATCCTTTTGTGCCCACCTCGCATGCTAACGTGCGCTTTTTTATTGCCGAAAAACCGGGTGAAGCGCCGGTATGGTGGTTTGGCGGCGGTTTTGACCTTACGCCGTATTATGGTTTTGAAGAGGATTGTATTGCTTGGCACCAACAGGCCAAAAGCGCTTGCGATCCCTACGGCGACAACGTGTATGCTGAGTTTAAAAAATGGTGTGATAACTATTTTTATTTAAAGCATCGCAATGAGCCTCGTGGCATTGGCGGCTTGTTTTTTGATGACTTAAACCAATGGGGGTTTGACCAAAGCTTTGCTTTTTTGCAGCGGGTAGGTAATGCCTACGTTGATGCTTACAGCGATATTGTTCAGCGCCGCAAAGCTACGCCATTTGATCAAGCTAACAAAGATTTTCAGCGTTACCGGCGCGGTCGCTATGTTGAATTTAATCTGGTGTTTGATCGCGGTACTTTATTTGGTTTGCAATCGGGCGGGCGTACTGAGTCGATACTGATGTCATTACCACCAGAAGTGCATTGGCACTACGACTACCAGCCCGAACCCGGCTCGGCAGAAGCTACACTGTATGAGAAATTTTTACCGGTAAAAGATTGGCTGGGTGCAAATACTCATAGTGGCCAGTAATCTTACAAAGGAAATCAACCTTGATCTCACGTTACGCCGTTGTTGGCAATCCTATTGCACATAGTTTGTCACCGGCTATTCACCAGCAGTTTGCCGAGCAAACGCATCGCGCCGTTGACTACCAGCGCAAGTTGGTAGCCATAGGACAATTCGCGGAGGATGTTGGTGAGTTTTTTGCCGATGGCGGCGCAGGATTAAACATCACCGTGCCGTTTAAGCTTGATGCCTACCAGTTTGCCGACCGCTTAACTGAACGCGCTAAAAATGCCGGAGCGGTGAATACTTTAATTGCCCATCGCGACGCTAATGATAGCAACGTTACTTATATTGAAGGTGATACCACTGACGGTTGCGGCTTGTTAAATGATTTAAGCAATAATTTGCACTGGCAGTTACAACAAAAAAATATTTTAGTTTTAGGTGCGGGTGGTGCAGTGCGCGGAGTCATAGAGCCATTGCTGGCGGCGCAGCCTGCATCACTGCTTATTGCCAATCGCAGCGTTGATAAAGCAGAACACCTGGCAGATATGTTTAATGCCCAGGCCGGGGCGGTTAACTGTCCGCTATCAGCGCAAAGTTACCAGGCACTGAGCGGTGGCTTTGACATTATTATTAACGGCACCAGTGCCAGCTTAGGCAACCAGCGGTTACCGATAGCAGAGGCGACGTTTAATCAAGCACTTTGTTATGACATGATGTACGCAAAAACACCCACAGCGTTTTTGCAATTTGCCGCACGACACGGCGCAAAAAGTATTGCCGATGGTTTGGGTATGCTGGTTGAACAAGCTGCCGAATCGTTTTATTTATGGCAAGGTGTACGACCAGAAACTGCGCCGGTAATCACGCTGATGCGCGATAAGTTATAGGTAAGCCTTATCCGCTGCTCTTTCTCTACATTCTGCGCTTTTGGCAATCGGTTAGTTTATCTTTTGCGAGCACGACTGTGCTACACCGTCGCACTATTTGCCGCTGCGCTAGGCCAGCTGACATTGGCGAATCCTGGCCCCTATATCGAATTACCCAAGGCGGGTTTATTGCCGCATCAACTTGCTGTGCTTTATCTCAAAGGTAATGAACAAAGCGAAGCAATTGCGCGTTACTATCAGCAACAGCGCGGCATTCCCAGTGCCAATCTTATTGCAATAACACTGCCGGCAGATAAAACCTCAGTGGGTGTGGGTGAGTTTGCTGTGCAAAAAAATATTCTCGATCGTCGCTTGAGTAGCGATGTGCAGGCACTGGCGCTGGCCTGGGCGACGCCCTACCAGGTAGGCTGTATGAGTATTACCGCTGCCTTTGCCTTGGGTTATGACGTTGCCTATTGCGCGAGCGGGTGTAAAGCGACTCGCACTTCGCCTTACTACCATTCGGGTAGCAGTGCGCCTTTTAATGATTTTGCTATGCGTCCAACGATAATGCTGGCCGCGAGTAACACCGATGATGCTTTACGGTTAATTGATCGCGGTATAAAAGCCGATAACTCTCTACCGCTCGGGCACGCGTTTTTACTCAAAACCTCTGATAAAAGGCGCTCGGTAAGACATGTTTTTTTTGACGAAATCGACAAGACCTTTGGCGATCGGCTGGATATTCATATTCTTAACCGCGATGCGATTAAACATCGCAGTGATATTTTATTTTACTTTACCGGCAAGGAGCGGGTGCAGCACCTCGATACATTGTCGTTTTTGCCCGGCGCAATGGCCGATCACTTAACCTCGGCCGGTGGACAGCTTACCGACTCTAGCCAAATGAGTGCACTGCGCTGGATCGAAGCTGGCGCTACAGGGAGTTATGGCTCTGCATTGGAGCCGTGCAATTTTGTAGAGAAATTTCCCAACCCATTGCTGGCCATGTGGCATTATCTTTCTGGTGCGACAATGATCGAAGCTTACTGGAAAAGCGTACATATGCCAGGTCAAGGTAATTTTATTGGCGAGCCGTTGGCATCGCCGTTTAATGGTTATCGATTGCTGCGAAAAAAAGACCGTATCCAGGTGTATTCGCCGGTGCTCCGGCATGGGCAGTATCGGATTATTGCCGATAACGGTTTTGACGATTGGTCGTTGAGTCGGGGCAAGGCAACTAACGCACCGTTGTCAGCGTTAATGGAGCAGGTATCGATGCAGTCGGTGACAAAATATCGCCCCTATCTGGAATTAAAGCCACCGTACCAGCGCCGCTACAGAATTGAGCGCCTTGTTCAATAAACGAGTAGTGCAAGAGTAGAGCAATAGCGGATGAACAAAGTTGACTACCGTGATTCGACCTGGCAGAGATATTGATTTTTCAACTTAACGTAATTGGTCGCGGTATAGAGAAAAAAGGTTTTTTCTTTTTCGCTAATTTCGCGCACGGCTTTGCAAGGTGAGCCAACGTAAAGATAACCGCTGGCCAGGTGTTTGCCTGGCGGCACCAAGGCATTGGCGCCGATAATCACATCATTGTCGATAATTGCGCCGTCCATCACAATGGCACCATTGCCGATCAGTACGCGATTGCCGATACTACAGCCGTGCAGCACGCAGCGATGACCAACGGTAACGTCGCGACCAATGGTCATGGGCCAGCCCGATTCGTTATAGGGACCGGCATGGGTAATATGGAGTACTGAACCATCTTGAATACTGGTGCGAGCGCCGATAATAATAGAATGCATATCGCCACGAATAACCGCCTGTGGCCAAACCGAGCAATCGTCGCCCAGGCTGACATTGCCAATAACCACAGCGCTGGTATCGATATAAACATCGTTACCCAGTTTTGGCGTGCTAATGGTTGCGTTGTTAGTGTCATTGTTAGGCGTGCCATGATTAAAACTGCGAATGTTCATAGTTAACAATTCTTTTTTGGTGGTTTTAGCCGGGAAATAATTAAACCGCTTTTATCGTTGCGATGATAGCCCGACAAAATAAAATATTCATAGTGGTTAAGCCTTTTTTAAATCGATTTGGAAGCGAGTTTTAATATGAGTAACCCTTTAATTGAAATGACGGCCGCAAACACTGCCAGCGCAAAAGATTTACTGCCCAATTTCGATCTCATTAATGCCAGCCATTTTTTACCGGCAATTACCCAGTTGATTGACGACTGCGAGCAAGTGTTGAAGCAAACCTTGGCATCTGTTGATACCCTGGATTGGCAGCATCTATTACACCCGCTGGAAGAGGCCAATGACCGATTAGAGCGCGCCTGGTCGGTGATTAGCCATCTTAATGGCGTTAGCAATACCGATGAGATTCGCGAAGCTTATAACACGTGCCTGCCGGTGTTAACCGATTACAGTACTCGCATGGGCCAGCACCGCCCACTGTTTAATGCCTGCCAAAGGCTCAAGAATTCTCCTAATTACGCCGCCATGACCACGGCACAGCAGCAGGCACTTGATAATAAGCTACGTGATTTTAAGCTGGCCGGCGTTGATTTGGCTGACGCAGAGCAACAACGCTACGGCGAAATAAAATCTCGGCTGGCGGAGTTGACCACGCAGTTCTCCAACAATGTGCTCGACGCCACTCAAAGCTGGCATCATCAAATTGACGATGTAGAGCAGCTTAACGGCATGCCCGAATCGGCGTTAACCGCGGCACAGGCATTGGCGGCGCAAAAAGGCTTAAGCGGTTATGTGGTTACCCTGGATCTTCCTTCGTATTTACCGGTGATGCAATACTGCCATCACCGCGAGTTACGCGAGCAGTTGTATCATGCTTATGTGACACGGGCCTCTGAGCTGGGTAATCAAGCATGGGATAATTCGCCCGCCATTGACGAAATTCTGCAGTTGCGCCAACAGCTGGCGCTGTTGCTGGGCTTTACTCATTACGCCGACTATTCACTCACAACGAAAATGGCTGCATCGGTCGATGAGGTTTTTGCTTTGCTCGACGAACTTGCCGATGCTTCGGTAGTCACGGCGCGTGCTGAGTTTCAGCAGCTTAGCGAGTTTGCCGCACAATCGCTGGGCATTAAAAAGCTCGAAGCCTGGGATATTGCATACGCCACTGAGGCCTTACGACTTGCGCGTTACGATTTATCGCAAGAGACACTGCGTGCCTACTTCCCTGCCGACACAGTGATTAACGGTATGTTTGACGTTGTGAAACGACTCTACGATATTGACGTGATGACAGTTGCTGCACCCAGCCTTTGGCATCCGGATGTTCGCTTTTACCAGCTGGAGAAAAATGGTGAGCTTATTGCCCAGTGCTACCTTGATTTATTTGCCCGCGATGGGAAGCGCGGTGGCGCCTGGATGGCTGAGTGTCGCGTGCGGCGGGAAAACTTAAGTGGCCAAACACAACTGCCAGTGGCGTTTTTAACCTGTAATTTCTCACCCCCGGCAGAAGATAAGCCTTCGCTGTTGACGCATAACGATGTTACAACTCTATTTCATGAGTTTGGTCATGGTTTGCATCATATGCTAACCAAAATTTCCTGCGCCGATGTTTCGGGTATTAATGGCGTAGCCTGGGATGCAGTTGAATTGCCCAGCCAGTTTATGGAAAATTGGTGCTGGGAGCCGGAGGCGCTGGCATTATTTTCAGGTCATTACCAAAGCGGAGAAACCCTGCCCGCCGATTTGCTCGATAAGATGCTGGCGGCAAAAAACTTTCAATCGGCCATGCAAATGGTCCGGCAGCTAGAATTCGCACTGTTTGATTTAACTATTCACCGCGATTGTTTTGTTGATGTTGATGCAGCGACACTGCCCACCGTACAGGCGGTTCTTGATGCCGTGCGCGAGCGGGTAAGCGCTTATGAAACACCGGCGTTTAATCGCTTTCAGCACGGTTTTTCACATATTTTTGCCGGCGGTTATGCGGCGGGTTATTACAGTTACAAATGGGCCGAGGTGTTATCGGCCGATGCCTTTTCGCTATTTGAAGAGCGCGGCATTTTCGATACTGTCAGTGGCGAAAAATTCTTAACAGAGATTTTAGAGCGCGGCGGCAGCGAGCCACCGGCACATTTGTTTAAACGCTTTCGTGGTCGCGGTCCAAATACTGACGCACTGCTCAGGCATAGTGGAATTCAGGCGGCCTAATGCAAAACAAACGATTTATTGCAGGTGCTTTGTGTCCGCAATGCCAGCAACGCGATAAGATTTTTACTTATCAACAAGACAGTAAAAAATGGCGCGCCTGCGCTAGCTGTGATTTTATCGAGCCGTTTGACGATACCGCCTTTGCTGGCAGCCGCGAAATACCCACGCGCGTTAACCAGAATAAACCCGGTGAACAACCGCTGGCGCACGAGGTTGCCTATGAGCCGGTTAAATTGATTGACCCAAAGAATGACTCTTGACTGAAAAGACGACCCTTAATTTTAAAGGTGAGGCATAACTAAAAAGGCGCTTAGCCCAGGCGCTTTAACAAGCCAGGGTAATAGGCGGCAAGACTTAAGCCGCGGGCAAGGTTAAACAATACAAAGGCCAGCCATAAGCCGTGATTGCCCCAACCCTGGCTGAGCCACCATAGCGGTAGAAATATCACTACCACCGAAAACCACATGCTCAAATGCATTACCTGGCTTTCGCCTGCACCAATAAATACACCGTCGAGTAAGTAGGCCAGTCCCCCCGCCAGTGGCATGACCACCAGCCAGCAAAGGTAAGGTTGGGCGGTCAGCCTGATGTCACTCACATCGGTAAACGAAGCAACAATATAACTGCCTGCAAACAGGTAGCCCACGGTAAAAAGCATGGCCGCCACTAATATCCAGCCACCGCAGATACTTGCGTAGCGATGAAAGCTTTGCACCTGTTTGCGCCCAGCGCTCTCGCCACAAAGCGCTTCGGCAGCGTAGGAAAAGCCATCCATTACATACGCCGAGAGCAAGGCCAGCTGTAACAATATGGCGTTGGCAGCCAGGATATTGTCGCCTAGCGCGGCTCCCTGGGCGGTAAAGAAATTGAGCGCAAACAGTAACAACAAGGTGCGCATTAACAAGTGGTAGTTCATACGCATGGTCTGGTAAAAGTCGCTTAATACCAGCCAGCCACGCCAGCGCCGGATATTAAAAATGCGGGTGTAGCGAAAAGCGATAAATAAACCCAGCCCCAGGCTACAGTATTCGGCCATGACCGACGCCAGTGCAGCGCCTTCGCTTTTCATACCCAGCGCCAGGATAAACCAGGCATCGAGCACAATATTGACCAGGTTACTGGTTAATACCAGTGCCAGCGCTCCTTTGGCTCGCTGGGTGCCAACCAACCAGCCGGAAATAACATAAGTGACCAGAGCGGCGGGCGCCGAGAAAACCCGTATGCGGATATATTCGGCGGCCAGGGCGCCGGCATCGGCGCTGGCGTTCATTAGTTGAACGATCCAATCGAGTAGCAGCGGCGTAAATACAGTGATTGCCAAGCCCAGCGCCGCAGCGATAAGCATGGCCCTGAACATAATGCCATCGATTTCTCTGTTTGGGTCCGGGCTTCTGCCCGCATTTGTTTTGCCGATACTGCCTGTCTTGCCGAGGCTTTGTGCCACCAGGCTGGTTGTGCCCGTACGCAAAAAACCAAAGCTCCAGTACAGCAGGCCAATAACATTGGCCCCTATCGCAACGGCCGCGAGGTAGCGGGCGCCGTCGAGGTGACCCAGCAGTGCGGTATCGACCAGGCCCAGCAAAGGCACTGACATACTGGTCAGCATCATCGGCCAGGCGATCGCCCAGACTTTTTGATTGGCCAAACGCGTCAAGGCAATTCAGCCAGGCGACTATTTGACCACTTTATCGTGAAGAGGCGCATTTGGAGGCAAGTCTTTTCAGTAGTTTGTGTTGATGCCGATGCAGAAATTGGTATTTCTGCGGACAACGGCGATTCATAGTGATTATATCGATGCTGTGATGGCGCGTTATTTGTTTCCTTTGTTATAATTGTGGCGTTTTGTCGCACTTAATCCGTGCAGAAGCTTGTTGTTCCAGCATCGCGTCCCACAAAGGCACCTTATATACGCAACAAATATATAGGCACCGAGCAGTCAGTTTAAAGAAATGGATGGGCGCAGTCTAAATACGAAGTATCGAACTGAAGCAAAAAACACGCTATCGGCGCATTATCAGCCGGTCGTTGCGCTCTTGTGTCAGAAACTTGCTTGACAGCATCGATAATCGGTCGCCGAGCGAAAATGAGACAGCCGTTGAGACAGTCATGATGACAGCGAGCCGACATACAAAAGAGTCGACATTTATATTAGTTTTAGGAGATCGGGGATTATGCGTTTAATAGCCAAACAGCTTGCCAACAAGCTCTTCTTGGTATTGAGCCAGGCGTTAATGTTACCAGCGCTGCTGGCAACCAGTGCTAGGGCTGCTGCTGCAAGTGACTCAGCGGTGAATGAAGCCCAGCGATGGGGGTTGAACATGACCGAAGGTGTGACGGCCGTCAGTCGTGAAGTCTACGACCTGCATATGCTGATTTTTTGGATTTGCGTTTGGATCGGTGTCATCGTATTCGGCATCATGTTCTACTCTATGATCATGCACCGTAAATCTGCTGGTGTCATTCCGGCCAAGTTCCACGAAAGCACCATCGTTGAGCTGGCCTGGACCATTATCCCGGCCATCATTCTGGTTGCCATGGCATTTCCGGCAACGACTACGCTAATAAAAATCTATGACAGCTCTGAAGCTGATCTCGACATCAAAATCGTTGGCTATCAGTGGAAATGGCAGTATGAGTACCTTGGCGAAGACGTGAGCTTTTTCAGTAACTTAAGTACACCTAGAGATGAAATTTACGGTTTGGCTCCAAAAGGTGAGCACTATTTGCTCGAAGTCGACGAGCCGTTGGTAATCCCGGTGAACAAAAAAGTACGCTTCCTGATTACGGCTAATGATGTATTGCATGCCTGGTGGGTTCCCGACTTGGCGGTTAAGCGAGACGCCATTCCCGGTTACATCAATGATGCATGGACGATTGTCGAGGAGCCTGGCATTTATCGCGGTCAGTGCGCAGAGTTATGTGGCAAGGAGCACGGCTTTATGCCGATCGTGGTCAAGGCAATGGAAGAGACTGACTACAACGACTGGATTGCTGGCAAGAAGCAAGAGGCTGCAGAGTTAAAAGCCGCCATGTCGCAAACCTTCACAATGAAGGAGTTGTACGCGCGCGGCGAGCAGGTTTACCAGGCTAACTGCGTAGCCTGTCATGGTGCCGCTGGCGAAGGCGGACTTGGGCCATCGCTTGTCGGCACCGGCATAGTTACTGGGCCGATCGATGCGCATATTGACGTCATGGTTAATGGCGTTGCCGGTAACGCAGTGATGCCAGTATTTGGCAATCAACTGAATAACATCGACTTAGCTTCTGTTATCACCTTCAAGCGTAACGCTTGGGGTAACAATATGGGTGATCAGCTCCAGCCGGTCGATATTTTAACTTTCAAGAAAAATCAATAGGGGGCACCGACTAATGGGTGATCACGGTCCTGCAAAAGGTTTTGGGCGCTGGTTATTTACTACTAACCACAAAGATATAGGCTCAATGTATTTATGGTTTAGTTTTGCCATGTTTTTATTGGGCGGCGTATTTGCGCTGGTTATTCGTGCTGAGTTATTCCAGCCGGGTTTGCAATTGGTTGAGCCTGAATTCTTCAACCAAATGACCACCATGCACGGGTTGGTGATGGTATTCGGTGCGGTTATGCCGGCTTTCGTCGGTTTAGCTAACTGGCTAATTCCCATGATGGTGGGTGCGCCGGATATGGCTTTGCCGCGAATGAATAACTGGAGTTTCTGGATTCTTCCGTTTGCCTTCGCCATGCTGGCATCAACACTGTTCATGGAAGGTGGCGGCCCCAACTTTGGTTGGACTTTCTACGCGCCGCTTTCAACAACTTATGCTCCGCCTAGCGTAACCTACTTTATCTTCGCCATTCACATTATGGGTGCCTCATCGATTATGGGCTCTATTAATATCATTGCGACGATCTTGAATATGCGTGCACCGGGCATGACATTAATGAAAATGCCCCTGTTCGTTTGGACCTGGTTAATCACCGCTTATCTGCTGATAGCGGTAATGCCAGTATTGGCAGGGTGTGTGACCATGATGTTAATGGATATCCACTTCGGCACCAGCTTCTTTAGTGCCGCAGGTGGTGGTGACCCGGTATTATTCCAGCACGTGTTCTGGTTCTTTGGTCATCCTGAGGTTTACATCATGATTCTGCCCGCCTTCGGTGTGGCCTCAGCAATTATTCCAACTTTTGCGCGTAAGCCGCTGTTTGGCTATGCCTCTATGGTGTATGCAACTGCATCGATTGCTTTCCTGTCGTTTATCGTATGGGCTCACCATATGTTTACCGTGGGTATGCCAATTGCCGGTGAGTTGTTCTTTATGTATGCCACCATGCTGATTGCAGTGCCAACGGGTGTTAAGGTGTTTAACTGGGTCACCACCATGTTCCGTGGCTCAATGACCTTTGAGACGCCGATGCTGTTCGCAATTGCATTTGTCATTCTGTTTACCATTGGCGGCTTCTCTGGCCTGATGCTGGCAATTGCGCCGGCTGACTTCCAGTATCACGATACCTACTTTGTTGTTGCTCACTTCCATTACGTACTGGTACCGGGCGCGATCTTCTCGATCTTTGCTGCGGTTTACTACTGGTTGCCTAAGTGGTGTGGCAATATGTATGACGAGCGTTTGGGTAAAGCGCACTTCTGGTTGTCGTTTGTTGGCCTGAACGTGACGTTCTTCCCCATGCACTTTGTTGGTCTGGCGGGTATGCCACGTCGCATCCCTGACTATGCATTACAGTTTGCTGACTTTAACCAGATTGCCAGTATGGGCGCGTTCCTGTTTGGCTTTAGTCAGGTGTTCTTCTTGTTTATAGTTATCAAGACGATTCGCGGCGGCCAAAAAGCCACTGATGAAGTTTGGGATAACCCTGAAGGTTTGGAGTGGACGGTTCCATCGCCTGCCCCATACCACACCTTTACTACTCCGCCTGCGGTTAAGTAGTTGGTGACGTGTTAAGCGATTAAGAGGTAATAATCATGGCTACTGAAACTGAAACTGCAACCCCGCTACGCACCTTGGTGGCTCGTTTGTTGCTGGTGACAGTAGGCATGTTTGGCTTTGGTTTTGCGCTGGTGCCGTTGTATGACTTGTTCTGCGACGTCACCGGTTTAAATGGCAAAACCAATACCGAAGCCTTTGTGCCGGTTGCAGAGCTTATTGATACCAGCCGTCAGATTACGGTTCAGTTTGTCGCGACCAACAATGAAAACATGCAGTGGGAGTTTCGCCCCGAGGTTTTTAAGGTCAAGGTTCACCCCGGGCAAGAAATCGAAACCACGTTTTACGCACGCAACCCCTCGGCCAAAGAAATGATTGGTCAGGCAATTCCTAGTGTTTCGCCAGGTCGAGCAGCCGCGTATTTTCATAAAACGGAATGTTTTTGTTTTAATCAGCAAATATTAACCGGTGGTGAAGCTGTCGATATGCCGCTGAAGTTTATCGTTGATCGTGATGTGCCGGACAATGTGAAGACAATTACCCTGTCCTATACCTTGTTTGATGTCACCGAAACTGGTGTGATTGCGGTTGATAGCCTGGCGTCGCGCTAATCCAGCGGCGACGGGATGTAGTAGTAAAACAGTTTTTATAACAACGATTAGATTAAGTAATTAACGCAGTGAACTTGCGATTAAAGAGCAACGCAAAACCGCTACCAAACAGTAAAACGGAGAGAATCAATGTCTAGCGACTCCAACAATGTAGAAGGCTACGAACACTATTATGTGCCTGAGCAATCGGCATTCCCCATTTTGGCGAGCATTGGTTTGTTCGTCATGGTATTTGGTATGGGTACCTTCTTTAATGAGTTGTCTGCTCAATCGGCAGGTGCGGGCCGCTATATCGCATTAGCGGGTTTTGCCATGCTGAGCGCCGTATTGTTTTTCTGGTTCCGCCAGGCCATTACTGAAAATATGCAAGGCTTAAACAGCATGCAGCTTAAGCGCAGCTATGTTTGGGGCATGGGTTGGTTTATTTTCTCTGAGGTGATGTTCTTTTTCGCCTTCTTCGGTGCGTTGTTTTATGTGCGTAATCTCGCCGGCCCATGGTTAGGCGGTGAAGGCGACAAAGGCCAGTTTATGAGTCTGCTTTGGGACACGTACAAATTTACTTGGCCGGTAATGGAAACCCCCGACCAAGTAGTTAATGCGGGTAAGGCTGCGTTTGTGGGTGCCGGTGAAGGCAATAGCATGTATCCTGCCGATGCGCCGAGCGGTATCTTTAGCTGGCTACCAATGTGGAACACCATTATCCTCTTGTCGTCGTCGGTAACCGTACATATCGCCCACGTAGGTTTAAAGAATGATAACCGCAGCCAATTTAAACTGTGGTTGTTTATCACTGTTGCCTTGGCGGTGGTGTTTTTATACCTACAGTACCTTGAGTATCACCACGCTTATGTCGAAATGGGTTTAACGCTTGAGAGCGGCATTTATGGTACAACGTTCTTTATGCTTACCGGCTTTCACGGCTTCCATGTATTTCTTGGTATGACTATGCTGCTGATTATGTTTTTGCGCGCACAAAAGGGCCACTTTTCGCATGAAGATTGCTTCGGTTTTGAAGCCGCATCGTGGTACTGGCATTTTGTTGACGTTGTGTGGGTTTGCCTATTCTTCTTTGTTTATATTGTTTGATTGTTGCTGGTTTAGGTTTTCCTGCTGCTGGGGGGATGTGTACTTACGCGCATCCCACGGCGCCCCCACTTCTAGTTGTCCTGAGTAAAATCCATAAACAGTAGTCGCCATTAATGCAGTGGCCAGCGCAATCCTCACGCCCAGTGAGTTCAACGTGCGGCGTGTTGAGCCGACGTCTTTAAATAGAAACACTAAACCGCTGCCGAGGCTGATAATCAAGCCGATTAATAGAATGACAATGATGAACTTTAAAAGCATAGAGGTACCGTTAGGTTTATGTTCGCGCGTCGCAAGCGCTGTGAAGTTACGAGGTTAATACGTTGAGGCCGTGTATTAGGATTTCGACCCGGTTAGCGTCGCTATGATTGCAGCTTATCGTTGGGATTCCAACTGGAAAATCCTGTTGTTGGTCGTGATTATGCTGCCACTGCTGTTACGGCTGGGTTTTTGGCAATTGCAGCGTGGCGAAGAAAAGCAATTGCTACAACAGCAATATCAACAGCAGGGCGAACAGGCGCCTGTAGCACTGAGTGCGGTGGATATTGAGGCATTAGTGGCCTCGTCTGAGCCGCTCTACCAACGTGTTCGCTTTACAGGCCGATTTGATAACCAGCGGCTGGTATTGCTGGATAACCGCATTTACAACGGCGTAGTGGGCTATGAAGTACTGGCCCCGTTTACTACCAACGCTGGCCAGACGCTGCT
Source organism: Pseudomonadales bacterium (assembly GCA_965659815.1). Classification (GTDB taxonomy): domain Bacteria; phylum Pseudomonadota; class Gammaproteobacteria; order Pseudomonadales; family UBA7434; genus UBA7434. The sequence goes on along the minus strand of CBFHXO010000001.1, from coordinate 84,416 downwards.
GGTCAATCGTGGCTGGATCGAAGGCAGCCCCGACCGCAGGCAATTGCCTCTGGTGCCTGCTGTTACGGGTGAAGTAGAGTTATTAGGCAAATTACATGTGCCGCTGGGCCAGCCTGTACTTTTAGCGAATGATAAGTGGTCGGACCAGTGGCCTTTGGTCGTACAATGGGAGGATATGCAGCGCCTTTCTACCGTATTAGGGATGGACTTATTGCCCTACTCTGTTCGGCTTGAACCCACTTCCAGCACTGCGCTAATCATCGATTGGGCTCCGATTAATACCCGCCCGGAAAAGCACTGGGGTTATGCGGTGCAATGGTTTTTAATGGCGGCGGTATTGACGCTGTTCTGGCTGTACTCGTCAATCCGTCGAGCCGAAAAGCCATAGCCAGGTGGATAGCCAGGCCTTGCCGGCATTAGTCAGAGCAACAGGTTTATCACTCAGTTTTAACGACAGGATCTCACAAGTTTAGGTACTCACCCCGATGGCAAAAACATTTAGTCCCGAGGAAATTCGAGCGAACAGGATCAAGTTACTAATACTTTGGCTAGTGCCCTTTGGGCTGATGGCGATTGCCGCGGTCGTCTACGCCATGGTGCAGTTTGGCTATATCAGTATTGGCAGTAAGAACCATGGTGAGCTGATTCGTCCTCCGCTACAGCTAAGTGAGTTAGCGCCGACTACCAATAACAGCCATAATTCTACATTTCCTGAGCTTTGGGATAAGCACTGGAGCTTGGTTATTCGCGGAAGCGGCAGCTGTGACCAGCGCTGTGTTGATACGCTTTATCTGACCCGGCAGTTACATGTTCGGCTGGATAAAAACGCCAACCGCGCGCAGCGAGTGTACTTAAGTGATGCGCCCATTGCTGAGGAATTGCAAACATTGTTAGATGCTGAGCATCGCTATATAAAAGTTGCCGTGGCAAGCCCGGCGCAGCTATCGGCGCTTGATACGGTGCTCGCTAAAACCGGCCCCGAACAGGCCAGCGCCCGGTTTTTTTTGGTTGACCCGCAAGGCTGGGCAATGATGGCCTACCTTGATCATCATGAGGGTGGCCTGATCCTGCAAGATTTAAAACACCTAATTAAATATTCAAGGGAGCGCTAATCATGTTAGTCAATGTGCCAGATAAACGCTTACCCGGCTTTAAGCTCGCCCTGGCGGCAACCGTATTTACCGTAGGCGTGATTGTGCTGGGGGCCTTTACGCGCTTGGTCGACGCTGGCTTGGGCTGCCCCGACTGGCCTGTATGTTATGGTCATATTCTCTGGCCCATGAGTGATGCCGAAGTCGCTGCGGCCAATGCCGCGTTTCCCGATACTCCGGTTGAGCACGACAAAACCTGGCCTGAGCAGGTCCACCGTCTGTTGGCTTCCAGCTTGGGTTTATTCTGTATTGCGCTATTGGTCAATGCCTGGCGTCAACGCCGCACATTTGGCGACCAGTTGGCACCGTTTAAGTTGCCGATATTTCTACTAATAATGATATTGCTGCAAGGTGCTTTTGGGCGCTGGACGGTCACGCTCAATCTCTGGCCGCAGGTGGTGACCACCCATTTGCTCGGTGGCTTTGCCACGCTGTCGCTGCTGTGGCTGCTAACCTTGCGATTAAACAATTACCACTGGGTGGTATCGCCGGAACAAAGCCAGGTAGTGCAAAGACTTAGGCCGGTGTTTGTTGTGGTGTTACTGTTGGTGATTGCGCAAATTACCCTTGGTGGCTGGACCTCGTCGAACTATGCTGCGCTGGCCTGCCCTGACCTGCCAATGTGCCAGGGTCAGTGGCTGCCCAACATGGATTTTGCTCGGGGTTTTGATATTGGCCAGTCAATTGGGCCCAACTACCTCGGGGGTATTATGGACAGCGCCGCTCGGACAGCGATTCATTTTAGCCATCGCGTTGGTGCTATCATCGTTACTGTAGCGGTGGTTTACTTGGTGCTAAAATTGCGTGCCACCGCTTTGGCCAGTGCAAGGCAGTGGTCCAATAGCCTGCTAGCAGTATTAATTCTGCAGCTTTCGCTGGGTTTGAGTAATGTTATCTGGTCTATACCGTTGGTGGTTGCGGTGGCGCACAATGCAGTGGGTGCGATACTGTTGATCACGCTGGTGGGGCTGGGACATCGCTTATACACAGTGCAGATAAAATAAAATTCATAGCGCATTGTCAGGCTTGTCGCCTGCCAAGCCACAAAAGTAGAGCAACATGAGTAATCCTGACACCGCCAGCCAGCCAGCCAGCGCATCGGCCACACCGATATGGCGTGACTACCTGGAATTGACCAAACCCAATGTTGTGGCATTAATGATACTGACGACCGTCGTCGGCATGTTTTTAGCTGTACCCGGCATGGTGCCGTTAGATATCTTAATCGCCGGTAACGTGGGCATTGCTTTTTGTGCGGCTTCGGCGGCGGTGATTAACCATGTGGTTGATAAGAAAATTGATGTGCTTATGAAGCGAACCGAAAACCGACCGGTCGCTCAAGGTCGATTGGAAGATTGGCAAGCCTTGATGTTTAGTGCTGTGCTGGGCGTGGTGGGTTTATGGGTGCTTATTTACTTTGTTAATGTGCTTACCGCATGGTTAACCCTGGGTTCACTGATTGGTTATGCGTTGATTTACACTTGTTTTTTAAAGCGCGCGACGCCACAAAATATTGTTATTGGTGGCCTTGCCGGTGCTGCACCGCCATTGCTGGGCTGGACAGCGGTAACTAATGAAATTCATGGTTACGCGCTATTACTGGTGCTTATTATATTTGCCTGGACGCCACCGCATTTTTGGGCGCTGGCTATTCATCGCAAAGACGATTATGCCAAGGCCGATATCCCGATGTTGCCGGTTACCCACGGCGAAAAATATACTCGTCTGCACATTCTGCTGTATACCATTATTTTGCTGGCGGTTTCACTATTGCCGTTTGCTACCAAAATGTTTGGCCCGCTGTATTTGCTGGGCGCAGTTGTGTTGGGTTTAGGGTTTTTATATTGGGCCATTGTTCTAGTGATCAATAAAAATGACGCCGCACCGATGGAGACATTTAAATATTCGATTATTTATTTGATGGCTTTGTTTGTGATTATGCTTGCCGATCATTATATTTACCCACTAGACACACGGGTTGAGCCCGTCACGCAGTTTCAGCCGGTTGAGCAAGCCGCAGGTTATATTCCGCTAAGCGAAACCTAATTGAATAACTTTATAGGACTATTGTGAGCCAGGATTTTACCCACGAAGATCGAAAACACGGTATCCGCAATACCGTTGTTGCCATTGTTATTTTTATGGTGGTGGTGCTGGGTTTATTTATTAATCGAATATCCCAGGAGCGCGAGCTAAGCCCTAAAGAAATGGTTTCTAATGGCATGATTGTGTTTTCACTGCCGCGCGAAATTAGCCCGCTGGCATTGCAAGACCAAAACGGTAATGCTTTTACCAACGAACAATTACTGGGTAAGTGGACTCTGGTGTTTTTTGGTTTTACCCACTGCCCCGATATCTGCCCTACTACGCTGTCGTTGTTTAACCAGTTATCGCAACAGCTGGCTGATACTGACTATGCGGCTGATACCCAGTTTTTATTAGTATCACTCGACCCGGCCCGCGACACGCCCGAGGTGCTAAAAACCTATGTTGACTATTTTAATAAAGATTTTATTGGTGTCACCGGTGAGTTCTTAGACATACATCGTATGGCCAAGCAACTGAATGTGGCGTTTCGAAAAGTGGTTATCGATGCAGACACTGGTGATTACACAGTCGATCACGGCGGTAATGTCGCCCTTATTAATCCTCAGGGTTTTTATCATGCTTTTTATAAGCCACCGCTCGATCTCGACCGCATGCTATTAACTTATAAGTCACTGCGTTACTCTAATCGTAAGTAAAATTGTAAGTCATGCTTGCCCTGCCCGGCTACCGCGCTAATCTCTTCACCATCGCAGCATTGCTATCGTTTACAGTGGGCGCCACAGATCCCGTCGCTGAAATTTTAACTGCCCCGGTACGTTTTGTGGTTGATGGTGACAGTCTATATCTTGCCGGCGTTAAGCCGCAAATTCGTTTATGGGGTGTGGATGCGCCCGAGCGCGATGAGCCGGGGTTCAATGCTGCTCGCAACGCGTTAAAGCAACTGGTAGTTAAGCAAAATATCCATTGCAGGCAGCAGGATATCGATAAGTACGGTCGTATTGTGGCGCGCTGCAGACTGGCAGCGCAGGGTGTAATTATTTCAAAGCAAGGTGCGAGCGTGGATTTTTCTGCCGACCGGCAGCGTGATATCAATGCGCAAATGATACGCGGGGGCACTGCCCGCGAATACTGTTATTTCTCCAAAGGCTATTACGGCGCTTGTCCTAAGAAGTAGAGCTAATGGCTAGATACTGGGCTTGTCGGCGTGAGGTTAAAAGGGGCGTAGGCGGAAAAGCAGCAGGCAAAAAAACAGGCTCCGAAGAGCCTGAATACGGGGGAGAATAACACTAAAAAAAAGACTGGTTTGGGTTAAACGTTTAGAACAACTCTTGCGCTTCGATGATAATATCTAACTCATCCCTAAGTTCACGCTGCAGGCTGTCAATGTAAGCCTCGCTCTTTAAAACAGTATTAGAAGCCTTATTTGCTGTAGAGCTATTGCTTGATAAAGGCGGAAGTGTCACTGGATAACGGTTTAATGCCAGGTAAACGCCTTGGTCAACATCAATGCTGTACTCACTTACGTCAACTACATTGACGTCACTGTTAAAGGCTCCACTCAAGTCGGCTGGATTGGCAAGGACTGGCCCGGATAGGATTAGTGCTGCCGCTACATACGAAATGGCGGAGTAAGTTAGGTTTTTCATGGTTTTACTCCTTTCGTTGTTTTTTGTGGTGGCCTTGCTTTTGGCGGTGCCACTACAGTGATTAGTTCTGTTGCAATTTCTATGTTACATAGAGTAACACTTGTGGATAAAATTGCCAGTGTGATACCTCAATATTGCTAAATATTTATGTGAATATTCCGTTACAGCCTGAGACATCTTCTCACTATGGCCAATATATTATTGAAATATATGCTTATTCACTTGAGTGTGACCTTTAATACGCGAAGTGTTACCAATCGGTTCACTTTCTGCAAAGATTGGTTACGCCTAAGCGCAAATATTGATCATAGAAGCTTTTTCGCGGTTGTCAGCCTAGTCTGATACATAATTCGATGCCAATTGGGTCAACCAGGCCGTAAAGTAGCCTCGATTGCTTGCGGATTGGTCACTGTAAAGCTTGCTAGAGTGCGATTATCCAGCTGTGATAAGCTGCCCGCCCTCATGATTACCGGGCGTTTGCCAGGTTAATTTCGCTCAATGCTTGTTTTTAAGGTGTTTACTCGCTTATGTCTGCCAATGAACCGCTTGTTCTCGTTGACGGCTCTTCCTATCTTTACCGCGCTTTCCATGCCCTGCCACCGCTAAATACCTCCTCTGGCCAGCCCACAGGCGCTATCAAGGGCGTGATTAATATGTTGCGGCGTCTGCACAAGGACTACCCTTGCAGTGAGATTGTGGTGGTATTTGATGCTAAGGGAAAAACCTTCCGCGACGATATTTTTAAAGCGTATAAAGCTAATCGTCCGTCGATGCCCGATGATTTGCGTTCTCAAATTGAACCTATTCACCAGATCATTAAGGCCATGGGCATGCCGTTGCTAGTGGTTGAAGGTGTCGAGGCCGACGATGTGATTGGCACCCTTGCACAGCAGGCAACCGATGGTGAAATACCGGTTGTGATTTCGACCGGTGACAAAGATATGGCTCAACTGGTCACCGATCATGTCTCGCTGGTCAATACCATGACCGAAACTCGGCTCGATACGCAAGGTGTGATTGATAAATTTGGTATCCCACCCGAGCGCATTATCGATTTTCTGGCGCTGATGGGGGATAAGGTCGACAACATTCCCGGGGTCGCCGGCGTGGGTGAGAAAACAGCGCTTGGGCTTATCCAGACACTGGGTGGTATCGATGATATCTACGGTAAGTTGGAGCAGGTTGCGGAAGTGCCGGTGCGTGGCGCTAAAAAGTTGGGTGAAAAGCTGGCGGCCAATGAAGACGCGGCACGGCTGTCCTATACGCTTGCGACCATCAAGCTCGATGTTGATTTAGCGGTTTCTGCCAGCGATCTCTATGATGGTGAGCTGACAAAACCGGTAGATGTCGACGCGTTAGCAACGTTGTTTAGTACTCTGCAGTTTAAATCCTGGGGCGAAGAGCTGGCCCGTGATGGTGGTGCCGGTTTTGCCAAACAAGCGGCGGAGGGCAGGGGCAATAATGACAGCACGCCCGAAGCCAATCAGGGTAGTGGCCGCGACTATGAGCTGGTGTTGGATAAGGCCGGGCTAAACCGCTGGATTAAAAAGTTAACGTCCAGCGAGGTGTTTGCTTTTGATACTGAAACTACCAGCCTTAATTATATTGATGCCCGGGTAGTTGGTGTTTCGGTCAGTGTTGAATCCGGGTCGGCGGCGTATATACCCTTTGGACATAATTATGAAAATGCCCCAGCGCAGTTAAGCGAAGACGATGTGCTAGGTGCGCTTAAAACACTATTGGAAGACCCGAAAATTAAAAAGGTTGGCCAGAATCTTAAGTACGATAAACATGTTATTGCTAATCACGATATTACGCTTAACGGTATTGCTGGCGATACGATGTTATTATCTTACGTGTTTAATTCGACCAGTGGTCGACACGATATGGATAGCCTGGCGTCAACTTACCTAAATGAAAGCACCACCAAATACGAAGACGTGGCGGGTAAGGGCGTAAAACAATTAACCTTTGACCAGGTCGACCTTGAGATTGCCGGCCCCTATGCGGCCGAAGATGCCGATATTACGCTGCGTTTATACCAGCACTTGTCTAAACAGTTAGCCGATGTTGCGCCATTAGAAAAACTTTACCGAGAAATTGAACTGCCGCTATTGGAAGTAATTTGCGATATTGAGCAAACTGGTGCATTGATTGATGGTGAGTTACTGTTAAAGCAAAGTGCTGAATTGGGCAAGCGGCTCGAAGAGCTGGAGCAGGAGGCCTGCCAGCTGGCAGGTGAGGAATTTAATTTGGGTTCGCCCAAGCAACTGCAAACCATTTTATTTGACAAGTTGCAGTTACCAGTTATTAAAAAAACGCCCAAGGGTCAACCATCAACCGCCGAGCCCATTTTACAAGAGCTGGCGCTGGACTACCCGTTACCTAAAGTGATTATGGCGTATCGCGGCTTGAGTAAATTAAAGTCGACCTATACCGATCGACTGCCTGAGCAAATTAATTCGGCAACAGGTAGGGTGCATACCTCTTATCACCAGGCGGTAACTGCCACTGGCCGACTTTCATCGTCTGACCCCAACTTGCAAAATATTCCCATTCGAACAGCAGAGGGCAGGCGGGTAAGACAGGCATTCATAGCGCCTAAAGGCAGCGTCATTATGGCGGCCGATTACTCGCAGATTGAATTACGCATTATGGCGCACTTGTCCAAGGACACTGGTTTGCTCGATGCATTTAATCAGGGCCTGGATGTGCATAAGGCCACAGCGGCCGAAGTGTTTGCGGTTAACTTGGCCGAAGTCAGCCCTGAACAAAGGCGTCGGGCCAAAGCCATAAACTTTGGTTTGATTTATGGCATGTCGGCTTTTGGCTTGGGCAAACAATTAGGTATTGGTCGCAATGACGCCCAGCAGTATATCGATCGTTACTTTGACCGATACCCCGGTGTTTTAAGCTATATGGAAAACACTCGTGCACAGGCGGCCGATATGGGCTATGTTGAAACACTATTTGGCCGCCGGCTATATTTGGCCGAAATTAATAGCAGCAATGGTATGCGGCGCCAGGCGGCTGAGCGGACCGCTATTAATGCACCTATGCAAGGAACGGCTGCCGACATTATAAAAATCGCTATGCTTAATGTGAGCCAGTGGTTGCGTAAAAACCCCTCCATTAAAATGATTATGCAAGTGCATGATGAATTAGTGTTCGAAGTGCCTGTCGAACATACAGAAATGGCTTCTAACGAAATTACTCAGCTGATGTCTAGTGCCGCCAGCTTAAAAATTCCACTGGTCGTGGATGTAGGCATCGGTAAAAACTGGGATGAAGCGCACTAAATTTTTTATTTCGAACTGTTACGCTGACTTGGTGTCTTAATAGTACTGTCACAGTTGTATGGTGTTATACCGCAGGCTTAGTTGTCAGCCTTGTTACCTTTTCGGGTGCTGGCGATAGGTAAAACTGATGGTGTATATAGGGTATATACATCAGGTTGTTGTGGCAGTACCGGGTTTTGGTAATCTCTCCTGCCATTATCCGTAGAGCACAACGCTTGAAAAGTTTTTCTCAAGCCTGTTTTCTTAAATAGTCTAATCTTGCCGGCTACTTTCTTCCCCGAGGTAGCCGGCTTTTTATTGTCCGCATTTTGTCTGGTTCTTGTCTGACTTTTATTGTTTGAATCCTTTGGCTCAAGGTATTCATCTCGCTCAAAGCATTCGTCGGGCTTTAAACATTAATATAATTTTTAGCCAGCGGGCACCAGCGTTGAATCAGTGCGTTAGCGGTGTTCAGTTCGCTGTTGCTAATTGTGTCGGATGCGACAACCACTGCTTCAATTAAGTCGGCATCGCGTTCCAGATCGGCAAGTCTGAATAGCGCCGCACCCGATTGTCGTGTACCCAGTACTTGCCCGGGGCCACGCATATGCAGGTCTTGTTCTGCCAATTTAAAACCATCGTTGGTGCTGCGCATAATTTCAATACGTTGGCGACCATTTTTTGACAGCGGTTTCTGATACATTAAAACGCAGTGGCTTTTAATATTGCCGCGGCCCACACGACCGCGCAGTTGATGTAATTGCGATAGCCCCAGTCGCTCGGGGTTTTCTATAATCATCAGGCTGGCATTGGGAACGTTAACACCCACTTCCACTACCGTGGTAGCGACTAGTAGTTGAATATCGCCATGACTGAAATGCGACATAACAGTATTTTTTTGTGCTGGCTTTAAACGCCCGTGTACCAGGCCGATATTGATACCGGGTAGAAGCTTGGCTAATTCATCGGCGGTTGACTCGGCGGCCTGGCATTGCAGGCTTTCGGACTCTTCGATTAATGTACAAATCCAGTACACTTGCCGACCTTCAATACACGCATGATTAACTCTGGCAATAATTTCTTCGCGTTTATCATTACTTAATGCAATCGTTTCCACCGGTGTGCGTCCAGGCGGTAGCTCATCAATCACCGAGTAGTCGAGATCTGCATAAAACGTCATTGCCAGCGTACGCGGGATCGGCGTTGCAGTCATAACCAGTTGGTGAATATTAAGATCGTCTTCCCGCTTGTCTTTGAGTGCCCGTCGTTGGTCGACGCCAAACCGATGCTGTTCGTCAATAATAATCAGGCCGGGGTTGTGATATCTCACCAGATCCTGGATTAATGCATGAGTACCAATAATCAATTGCGAGTGCCCAGTCGCAATGGACTCCAGTCGCGTGCGTTTTTCTGCGGCGGGTAATTTGCTTACCAGCAGTGTGACTTCGATGGACAGTGGCGAAAACCATTGGCAAAACGTCTGCTGATGCTGCTCTGCCAGTATTTCAGTAGGCGCCATTAACATCACTTGTTGGCCCTGTGCGAAAAAGGGGAGGGCGGCGAGCGCTGCGACTATGGTTTTACCTGAGCCGACGTCGCCCTGCAGCAAACGCATCATGGGTTGCGTGTTGGCAATATCGCGTTTAATTTCGGCCAGCACTTTTTGTTGCGCAGCTGTTAGCGTAAATGCAAGCTGTTGTAAGAACTTTGCTTCTAATTGTGGTGCATCGCTTACCGCCAGCGCCTGTTCTTGTCTACTTTGACTGCGCAATAACAAATGTGAAATACGCTGTGCAACCAGCTCTTCAAATGCCAGCCGGCGTTGCAGTGGGTGCAAGCCCTCAGATAGTGCGGCAATATCAACATCGGGTGTCGGAAAGTGCAGCAGTTTTAATGTGGAATAAATATCATCGTCGTTGCTTTGCTGGTCGGCGGGCAAAAATTCACGGGCTAATAAATTGGGCACTTGTTGCGGCTGCAAGTGAGCAAAAGCCGCTTTAATATAATTTCGCCAGCGCGTTTGACTAATACCATCGATGCTGGGATAAATCGCGGTGAGGTAGTCGGCGCTGGGTAGTGGCTGTCCTGGTGCGATTAATTGATATTCGGGGTGAATGATTTCCAGCCCACCGCGGCCCAAAGTAACTTCGCCGTAACAGCGAAGGGTTTGGCCTGTTACCAGGCGCTGTTTTTGTGCCGCAGAAAAGTGAAAAAATCGTAGCGTTATAACGCCAGTGCCGTCCTGAATTTTGCACAGTAAGCTGCGCCGTTTGCCAAATACAATATCGCAAGCCCGTATTTCTGCTTCGATGACCGCTGAGACACCGTTTTGCAGTGAGCCAATAGGCTGTATGCAAGTACGGTCCTGGTAGCGCAGCGGCAGGTGGAACAGTAAGTCCATTGCCGACTCAATACCAATCGCATTGAGCTTGCTGGCAATGGCAGGGCCAATACCTTTTAGCTGTGAAAGCTTAACGGTACTTGCGTTAGGAGTTTTTTGCATCGTCTTTATCTATAAATAGCGGCGATGATTTTGGGTTTGTTTGTTGATGCTCTTTAGGCAATGTTGTCTAAATCCAATGCGCTGGATGATTGTCGGATTGCCTGAACAACCAGGTCAATGGCCTGATGGCGTGGAAACGATGCACGCCATGCCAGTGCAATCGTGCGCGTTGGTGCTGGCGAGGCAAAGGGTCGAACCACGGTGGCATCTGAATTATTTTGTTGTTTGTTGATATTAATTGCGGATGCGGGCAATAAGGTTAGGCCTAACCCCGATGCAACCATATATTTAATGGTTTCAAGTGAACTGCCTTCGGCAATCATTTTGCTAGTGGCGTTATTGGCATCGAGTGAGCGCTGGATTGCCGGGCAGGCCTCCAGCACCTGGTCACGAAAGCAATGCCCCTCGCCCAATAGCAAAATTGCTTCGTCAACCAGGTCATCGTGTTTTATAGCCGTTTTGCTTGCCAGCGGATGATTGGAGGGCATTAACACCGCAAAAGATTCTTTATAGAGTTCTTTTACGACAACATCGTTAGCAGTAAACGGCGTCGCGATAACTGCAGCATCAAGCGTTCCCTGGCACAACTTATTGCGCAGTGATGCGGTAAAATCCTCTTCGACATAGAGCGGCATATTTTCTGCTGCGCCACGAATACCAGGAACCAGGTTGGGGTATAAATAGGGGCCAACGGTATAAATTGCGCCAAGTCGAAAAACACTGTTCAACGGGTCTTTATCGGCCTGTGCAATTTGATCAATAAGCTCAGCCTCGGCCAGCACGCGTTCAGCCTGGTCGATAATGCGTTGACCTACAGCGGTTATCATGAGCGCGTGGCGGCTACGCTCAAATATTGCCACACCCAGCTGGTCTTCGAGTTTTTTAACCGCCACACTTAAGGTGGGCTGGCTGACAAAACACTGCTTGGCAGCCTCGCCAAAATGCAGTGTGCGTGATAACGTAATAATGTATTTTAATTCTGTCAGTGTCATTGTGTTGGTCGCAATCGGTTTGACGATATCAAAGGGTGTGTTTACCCCTGCGCTGGATTTCACCTTGTAAGCGTTATTATGACCTATTTATTATGAACGATGTTAATACCAATGGCGGCAAGCCACTAAAATTCCGACCCAAGGTCCTTATTGTTGGGTGTGGCGAGCTGGGCATTGCAAGCGCCGAACTGCTCGCTGAGCACGGTTACCATGTTATTGGAGCGCGTCGCTCAGTCAATAAGCTGCCCGACAATCTCGACCGTTTGACAATTGATGTACAAGACCCGACAAGTTTGTCGGGTTTGTCCGAGCATCGTTGGGCTGCGGTGATTGTGACCCTTACCGCCGATAGTTTTAACCAGCAGGCATATCATGCCAGCTATGTCGATGGCTTGCGAAATGTATTGGCTGCGCTATCTACCTGCAAGCAATTACCGCTGGTGTTATTTGCCTCATCGACCAGCGTGTATGGGCAAAATGATGGCTCTGTTGTCAACGAAGCCAGCCCCACGGCACCTGCCGGTTTTTCTGGGCAAACTATGTTGCAGGCTGAGGCATTACTGGCTGATTACCCAGGAAAGTCCAGTGCTATTCGCTTTGGTGGTATTTATGGTCGTAACGCTGGCCGTTTAGTGCAGCGCTTGCAAGACGGGTTTATCTACCCGCGCCAGCCGCTGTTGTATAGCAATCGTATTCACTATCGCGATTGCTGTCGCGCATTTTTGCATCTTATCCAGCTGGCGCAGAATGATGATTTAAATCCATGTTATTTGGCGGTGGATAGTCACCCGGCGCTATTGCGCGACATTATGGAATGGTTAGCTGAGCGGCAGGGTATTGATATTGAATCACTGCAAGAAACCGAGGCATCGACTCGGGGCGGAAATAAACGCTGTAGCAACGCGGCACTGCTGGCATCGGGTTTTACCTTGCAATATCCCGACTATCAGGCAGGCTTTGCACCGCTAGTGTTCTCACCGTTGAATAAAAAGCCAAAGTAAAGTCTTGGTAAGTTTGCTTATCACTGTATATTAAAATAGCGCGACTGCTATACACTTCGCTCACAACCTAAAATAACGAGCAGCTTAAGCATCGGGAGATCAGCATGTTAGATACCACCATATTAACGCCAGTTTTTACCCTCATCGTATGGACTTTAATCGTCTTTTTATGGATGTATGGCACGCGTATGCCTGCAATGGGAAAAGCCAATATCGACCCTCAGTCGGTAAAGCATCCGTCTGCGTTACCAGGCATTTTGCCAACGCGGGTTAAGGCTGTGGCCGACAACTATAACCACCTGATGGAACAGCCGACCATTTTTTAC
>CBFHXO010000001.1:59492-71460 GCA_965659815.1 Pseudomonadales bacterium | reverse complement strand
AGTGTCCGGGCATACTGATGCGCTGCATGTGAAGCTGGCCTGGGCTTATGTTGGTTTAAGGGTGGCACATTCGTTGGTACAAAATACCAGCAATAATGTTATGGTGCGTTTCGCAATTTTTACGCTGTCCACAATTATGCTGATCGTGATGGTGGTTAGGGAGACTCTTGTTCTGTTGTAATTAATCGATTGCCTGGTAATCGATGTGTGTAAGTTAATGCTTCGATTACCAGCGTTTGATATCTTTGGTTAAAAGTGTAAGTAGGAAACCTATCATGACGGCGGCTCGGTTTATTTTATTGTTGGTGTTTGCTGTCGATTGGTTACTATTAACCTATTTGGCGCTGCGGCCAGCCACTGACAGCATTGGTATTCATCACTTCGATAAAGTGATGCATTTTATTGCCTACGCCCAGCTAACGGTGTTTGCATTTATCGTAACTGCCGGTAAGCATAGCCTGCGGCATTTTTATTCCTTCTGCGCCGCTATTGTTATCTACGGTATTGCGATTGAGATTATCCAGCTGTTTATTGAGGGCCGGGATGGGTCGGTCTACGATTTTATTGCCAATAGCATTGGCGTAATTATCGGCTACGCGCTGGTAAAACTCTATTTGGCCAGGCGGCACCCGCGCCAACTACCGAAGTCTCGCTAGCCCCCTACAGGCTGAATCTTCTACTTTGCCTGGTTGCTGACTTTACTTTCTATTGTACTGTCGCGGCGAGCGATACTTTTCTATACAATCAACAGTCCTTTTTGTGTGCGCAAAGCCCGGGTGCAAAAATCTCCCTGGTGCATATTATTGAAAATGGTCGTTTTGAGAAAATCTGTTTTGAGAAATAACGCAAAATGCTAATAGAACCGGGTTCGGCAGGTATTGTAACGCCTGTCAGTGTCCATTTTGACCAACCGTTTAAAGTCTCATGCGGGCGGGTATTGCCTGCGCTCGATATTGTTTACGAGACTTACGGTGAACTGAATGCTGATAAATCCAATGCCGTGCTGATATGCCATGCGCTGTCTGGCGACCACCATGCGGCTGGTTATCACTCCCCCGAAGATAAAAAGCCAGGCTGGTGGGATAACTATATCGGCCCAGGCAAAGCGATTGACACTAACGAATTCTATGTGGTTAGCCTGAATAATATTGGTGGCTGTGCTGGCAGTACCGGGCCTGGTTCAATGAATCCTGAGACTGGTGAACCCTGGGGCCCGGATTTTCCTACCTTGCGGGTGCGTGATTGGGTCGAGAGTCAAAAGTGGCTGGCCGATCATTTGCGGGTTTCGCAGTGGGCAGCGGTGATTGGCGGTAGCCTGGGCGGTATGCAGGCCATGCGCTGGGCGCTGGAATACCCCGATCGGCTACGACATTGTGTAGTGATCGCATCGGCGTTAAAACTAACCGCACAAAATATAGCGTTTAATAAAACGTCGCGCACCGCGATCAGTTCCGACCCCGATTTTCATAACGGGCGTTACTATCAGCACGATACCGTACCCAAGCGTGGCTTGGCTATTGCCCGAATGATCGGACATATCACCTATTTATCTGACAATGTGATGGGTGAAAAATTTGGTCGGGAGCTACGCTCAGGTACCTTTGAGCGTGGAGTAGAATCTGCGCTTGAGTTTCAGGTTGAAAGTTATTTGCACCATCAGGGCGATGTATTCTCTGAAAAATTTGATGCCAATACTTATATGTTGATGACGCGCGCACTAGACTTGTTTGATTTAGCGCGTGAGTATGACAATGATCCGGTTAAAGCGTTTACTGTTGCCAGCTGTAAATTTCTGGTTATTTCATTTACCAGCGACTGGCGCTTTTCACCCGAGCGGTCGCGAGAGCTGGTGAATGCCTTAATTGGTGCAGAAAAGTCGGTCAGTTATGCCGAAATTGATGCACCACAAGGTCATGATGCCTTCTTACTGCCGGTTGAACGCTACAATCAAGTCTTTACCGCCTATATGAAAAATGTTGCTTTGGACTGTGGTGCAGAGGGTAAGCCCAATGCGGTATGATTTAATGGCATTGGCACCATGGATTGCCAGCGATTCCCGGGTACTCGATTTGGGTTGCGGTGATGGTGAATTGTTGCAGTATCTTGTTGAGCATAAGGCAGTGCGAGGCCTCGGCGTTGAAATCGACGCAGACAATATTACTCACTGTATTGGCAAAGGATTAAATGTCATAGAGCAGGATATTGACCAGGGCCTGACAAATTTTTCTGATAACAGTTTTGATACCGTATTACTTACCCAGACCTTACAGGCGGTGCACAGACCCGACTTTGTATTGCAGGAAATGTTGCGCGTGGGTAAGGAGTGTATTATCACCTTTCCTAATTTTGGCCACTGGCAAGCGCGTTGGCACTTAATGCTGCGCGGTAAAATGCCAGTGAGTAAATTTATGCCGTTTGAATGGTATAACACACCTAATATTCATTTTTGTACTGTTAAAGATTTCGAAGCGCTATGCGAGAAACATAATATACGCATCTTACACCGAACCGTACAAACGGTTTTGGGTGGCGATAAAAGCCCCGAGTGGGCGACTAAACTCTGGCCTAATTTTTTTGGAGCACATGCAATTTATCATGTTACGCGTTAACCGTTTAACCATCGCTCAGCGAATGCTATCGCTTGTTTTATTCATTAATCTGCTTGCGAGTGTTGCATATGCGCAAGAGAGCAGTTCAGTGCGCAAAGGCAATTACGAAATTTTTTACAGCGCATTTAACACCAGTTTTTTGCAGCCCGAAACCGCCGTGGCCGTTGGTGTTAAGCGGGCAAAAGATATTGGCCTTATTAATCTCTCCATACGTGAACATTTGCCCGATGGCACTACCCAGGCGCGTAAAGCCAAAATCATTAGTGGCACAACGTTTAATCTACTGCACAAAAATACCTTGCAGTGGCAGGAAGTGGTTGAGCCTGGCGCCGTTTACTATCTGGCGAAATTTAAAATTAATAACGACAATGAAATGATAGTGATCAAGGCTGCGGTTACTCCCGAAGGTGAAAAAAATGCCATTGATATTGAATTTAAAAATAATTTCTACAGAAACTAACCGCTTATTTTTTCAGTCGATATATTTTTATGAGTCATGCAGAGTTTGTCATAGCCAGTGGTAACGCCGGCAAATTAAAAGAGTTTCAGCAGCTGTTTGCAGACACCAATATTGCTATTTGTCCGCAAAGCCAGTTTGATGTGCCTGAGGCTATTGAAGACGGTTTAAGCTTTATTGAAAATGCAATCATCAAGGCCCGCAATGCGGCCAAGCATACTGGCCTGGCCGCCATAGCCGATGACTCCGGCCTCGAAGTTGATGCGTTAAACGGTGCGCCGGGCATTTACTCGGCGCGCTTTAGCGAAGATGTTAATGGAGTTCGTGTCAGCGATAAGGCCAATAACCAAAAGCTGTTGGGTTTGTTGGACGGCAAGCCTGAAGCTGAACGCAGTGCGCGGTTTGTTTGCGCGTTGGCGTTTATGCGCCACGAAAAAGATTCCACGCCAGTCGTTTGTGTTGCGCGTTGGGAGGGCGTCATTCTCACTGAGCCAAAAGGTGAAAATGGTTTTGGTTACGACCCTATTTTTTATGTGCCGGAATTTTCTTGCGCTAGCGCTGAGCTTGATAAGAGTATAAAAAACCGTGTTAGTCATCGTGGTCAGGCATTAAAAATACTTCTGGAGCAATTGCAAGGGCTGGGGTTATTGGTTTGATGCAGGTGCCACCACTGGGTCTTTATATTCATATACCCTGGTGTGTAAAGAAGTGTCCCTACTGCGATTTTAATTCACACGAATCGAACATTGGCGAAACCGGCTTGCCCGAAGCGGCGTATCTCAAAGCGCTGCTTGAAGACCTTGAAAGCGAGTTGACACATTTCGATGTAAAGCGTGAGATTAGCTCGGTATTTATTGGCGGTGGTACGCCCAGTTTGCTGTCTGGCAATTTTTACCAGGCACTGTTTGAGCAGTTGCGTTCACGGTTAAGCTTTTCGGGGCAAGCTGAAATCACTATTGAAGCTAACCCCGGCGCCGTTGACGAGGCCAATTTTGCTGGCATTAGGGCGGCGGGTGTTAATCGCTTATCACTTGGGGCGCAGAGCTTTTCTAACGCTTCTCTTAAGCGGTTAGGCCGTATTCATGATTCTGAAAGTATTTATCGCGCCTACCGTATGGCGCGATCCAGTGGTTTTGATAACATCAATATTGATCTGATGCACGGCCTGCCGGGCCAAACCTTAGTGGATGGCCTGGCCGACTTAGATGCTGCCTTTGCGTTGGCACCTGAACATATCTCCTGGTATCAGTTAACCATTGAGCGCAATACCGTGTTTTATAACCGCCCACCGACTTTGCCGATAGAAGATATTATCGATGAGTTATTTTTGCAGGGTTTGACCAGCCTGCAAAACGCAGGCTATTTACAATATGAGGTGTCTGCATTTGCGAGAGTGGGTCGGCAAAGTGCACATAATAAAAATTACTGGCAGTTCGGGGACTATATCGGTATTGGTGCCGGCGCACACGGTAAGCTAAGCAATACGCTTAGCGGTTATATTGAACGGCGCTGGAAAACCCGCGCACCGCAAGACTATATGCAGGCGAGAAATAAATTAGCGGGCAGCAATATTATTGCAGTTGATGAACTACCGCTGGAATTTATGATGAATGCGTTGCGATTATCGCAGGGGTTTAGCGCTGATTTATTTGAGCAGCGCACGGGTCTTGCATTTGCACAGGTACAGACGCCAATTGCTGCGCTTCGAGAAAAAGGTTTAATGGAGCAGCATAGCGAGTACTATAGGCCCACGCAAAAGGGCCGCTTATTTTTAAATGATGTTATCGCCGTATTTAGCGAGACTTAGCGCCAAGCTATTGCACCAGTGCTTTTAAAATATCCTGTCGCGAAACAATGCCAACCAGCATGCCAGCTTCTACTACCGGCATCATACGTCGATTATTTTTTAAAAAAATATCTGATACCGAGCTTAGCTCTTCGTCGGGCGATACCGCATCCGGAGTGCGGGTCATTTGATCCTTCACCAGCGCAACACCTTCATTAAAATAGCCTTCAACTAATGTCGCGCGCATACAGTCGGCTTCGGATAACACGCCGATAAGTTGCTGCTGTGCATTGACGACAGGTGCAGCTGATTGATGGTATTCAAGAATGATTCTTACCGCAGCCGCAAGCGATTGCTCCGGCGTAACGGTTGCGTAATGGTTGGCCATAAAGTCACGAACGCGTTTGGTGTTCATCTTGGTACCCCCAGGATCATTAAAACTGTTAGCAATGGTTGACAATACTCTTGTTAAGGTTTGCGAACAAGCTTTTCTAGTGCAGTGAAAGTATGGTAGGGGTGCGCCGTGATCAGCGACTTATATCGATCGCTGTGCAGGTCGTGAACGAAACACCATATCCCAAACACCATGACCCAGTCGCTGCCCGCGGCGTTCAAACTTAGTTTCGGGTCGGTCGTAGTCTTGTGCTGAGACAAAGGTGTTATCGGCCGCGACGTTGTCAAAAAAGATCTGGTCTTGCATGGTATTGAGTACATGCTCGGCATAGGGCTGCCAGTCGGTAGCTATATGCAATAGGCCGTTGGGTGCGAGTCGGGAATGAAGCAGTTCAAGAAACGCCGGTTGGATTAATCGCCGTTTATGGTGTTTGGTTTTATGCCAGGGGTCGGGAAAATAAATATTCACCTGTTGCAGGCTGTGCTCGGCAATGCAGTGTTGTAACACCTGAACGGCGTCATCGTGAAAAACGCGAACGTTGGCAAGTTCGAGCTCGCTCACTAATGAAAGTAATCGGCCAATGCCGGGCAAGTGTACTTCAACACCGATAAAATTCCATTCGGGCTTGGCTTTGGCCATTTGGGCCAGCGAATCACCCATGCCAAAACCAATCTCCAACACTTGTGGGTTGGTGTTGCCAAACGCCTGGTCGAAATCAATTAACTGGTCATTGCGGGTCAAGCCCCATTGTTCTAAATGTTTGGCAAGCCCCTGGCGCTGGCCATCGGTCATTCTGCCGCTACGAATGGCAAAGCTACGAATCGGGCGGTGCTTGTCTCCAGGTTTGTTCATGAAAATGCTTGATTAAACGTACTGGTAAATAAAAGTAACCAGCCTGAGATAAAAAATAGTCCGCCTACCGGCGTAATAAGGCCCACTGGCAGCGAGCCAATATGGTGAATTTCGGTAGTTGCCAGCAAGTAGAGGGAGCCGCTAAATAGAATAATGCCAAGCGTAAAAGCAATGCCGCTACTAAGCAGTAGTTTTGATGGTACAAGCTGGTAGGCCAGCAGCCCCACCGCAAGCAGAGCGAGGCTGTGTAAAAATTGATATTGAACGGCCGTTTCGTAAACGCCCATCATGTCGGTGCTTAAGCGTGCTTTAAGTGCATGGGCGCCGAATGCGCCAAGAATGACCGCAAGCATGCCGCTGAGCGAGGCAATTTGAATAAAGAGTTTAGCCATAGTGTTTGCGCGGTGGGTATGATCAGTTAGGTTTAATAGGATCTTAATGATATGCCGCGAGAACGGCGTAGCCAATAAAAAAGCCGCCTTTTTAGTGGCGGCTTTTCGTTACCTGGGGCAAATTACACGCGCTAAAAAGTAACAGGTGCACTTAGCTTGCGATAGCGATTTTTAATTTCTTCATTGCATTTTTTTCTAACTGGCGAATACGCTCGGCAGACACCTGATACTTGGCTGCCAATTCATGCAAGGTGGCTTTGTTTTCTTCGTTTAACCATCTCGACTGCAAGATATCGCGGCTGCGCTCATCAAGCTCGGTGAGTGCTGACTGCAAATGGCTTACCTGGTTATCTGCCCACTGGCCTTGCTCAACCGCCAGAGCGGGGTCGGCACTTTGGTCTTCAAGGTAGTAGGCCGGTGCCTGGCTGGCTTTTTCGTCATCAGCATCGGCCGGTGCATCAAAGCCCAGGTCGTAAGATGACAGGCGACCCTCCATCTGCTGGACATCTTTCAATGATACGCCCAGATCATTGGCTATGGCGCTCGCTTCGTCATTGCTTAGCCATGCCAGCTTTTTCTTGGCGCCGCGCAAGTTAAAAAACAACTTGCGTTGGGCTTTGGTGGTTGCAATTTTAACAATACGCCAGTTGCGCAATATATATTCGTGAATTTCCGCTTTAATCCAGTGCACAGCAAATGAGACCAGCCGAACGCCCTTATCGGGGTCAAAGCGCTTAACCGCTTTCATTAAGCCAACATTGCCCTCTTGAATAAGGTCAGATAGGCCCAGCCCGTAACCGTTATAGGATTTTGCGATATGGACAACAAAGCGCAGGTGCGCCATAACCAATTCGCGTGCGGCATCTAAATCATCTTCAAATGCCAGTCGGCGGCCCAGTTCCTGTTCACGTTCAACAGTTAATACATCAAAGCTACTAACCGCTTGCATGTAAGCATTGACATTGCCGCCCGGTGTAAGTACTGGAATTGTTTGCAGTTGTGTTGTCATAGTGGTTTTTTGATCTTACCTGTGTAACGTACTTAAAAACTATAATGTCTGGTTGATACGTTTGGCCGGTTCTTTGGGTTTAAGTTTAAATCCAAGCCTGTTACCCATGCGCTATTGGAATCTTTACACATCACCATAAATGGTGGCAAAAGCAGGCTTTTAAAGGCGGTAAAGGCTGTCAATTTTAGCACTCCTGATCTTAGAGTGCTAATTTGGCTGAAGTTCAGAATAATTTAAAGAATTTCAGGCGCTTAACGTGATCAGCTGCATTTTGTGTGCATTTTATCGGCATTTGTACCGGCCATGATAAAAAGCCAGTGAAGTTAACGCGGTTCCAAAGCACGAATATGCCGACTGGAGGCAAGCCACGCGCCAATCCAGCCCAATAGCGCTCCGGAGATCAGTATATACAGCGCAGGGGCAAATCCGAGGCCGGTGATACCAATATCTGCCCCGTATAGCTCTGATATGGCTTCCAAAGAAGAAGTGATTACTAACTTACAGATAATAAGCATAATCAGCGCCAATACTGCCCCACCAAAGCCAAACCATAACCCCATATAAAGAAACGGGCGGCGAACAAAGGCATTAGTCGCACCCACTAATTTGGTCACAATGATTTCATCGCGCCGGTTATCGATGGCCAGCTTTATCGTATTGCCAACTACCAGTACCACCCCAATACCCAGTAGCAGCGTGAGTCCAGCTGCCAATTGTTCGGCCAGCCCAATAATGGCGCGCAGCTTTTGCAGCCACTCCAGGTCGATTTTTGCCAGTTCGACGGATTCGAGCGACTGCGCTTTTGATTTGAGCTCATTGGCCTGGTTAACTGTAAGTGAGTCTTCACTTATGTTGACAATAATTGTGCCTGGCAGTGGGTTGGTTGGCAGGCTGCTGATGATTTCATCAAAACCTTCAATGCCGCTAAAGCTGTCACGGGCCTGCTGGGGCGACACATACTCGGTATTGGCTACGCCCTGCCAATCGGCTATTTGTCTGGCTAATAGTTGGCCTCGCTCCGTCGCTACATCGGCTTGCAGGTAAATACTCATTTGAACACTTTCGCCCGCCTGGCCGCTGAGTTGGGCAAAGTTGCCAATGGCAATATTCAATGCAGCCGGTAGCGTAATGGCAATGGCCAGTACCAGTAATGTCATAGAGCTGGAAATAGGGTTGGCTATAAGCCGCTGAATACTTTGTAAAGCCACCAGTCGGTGGTTATCACGCCAGGCTTCTAATCGCTGAGATAAACCATTAGCCGGAGAACTGGCGCTGGGCCGTTGTCGTGCTCTATTGCCGGATCTTGCCATAGTCACTGCTCTACCTGTGTTTACTCTGAAACTTCTGTTTTAGTCTCAGTATTTGCCGGTGTTGAACTAGTCTCGGGCTGCTGGATATTTTGATTTGCATCGGGACCTTGTTTTGTTACGGCGCTACTTGAACCATTACCAATAAGTGCGCCCTGTCTGAGAATCAGTGAGCGGTGATGCATACGGGCGATTAATGCCAGGTCATGAGTCGCAACCAGTACAGTAACACCCACCTGATTAAACTCTTTGAACAGCTGCATAATTTCGGCGCTGAGTGTCGGGTCGAGGTTGCCGGTGGGCTCATCGGCGAGCAGGAAAGGGGGCTTGTTAACCACCGCCCTGGCAATACCCACGCGTTGTTGCTCACCACCAGAGAGCACCTGTGGATTCAGGCGCTCTTTATGCAGCAGGTTAACTTTGTCCAGCGCGGCGCGAACGCGGCGTCCAATATCACGGGGGTGAAAGCCTGCGACAATGAGTGGTAGTGCAACATTATCAAAAACGCTGCGGTCAAATAACAATTGGTGATTTTGGTGTACTACACCGAATTTGCGTCTTAAAAAGGGAACATGCCGTTTGGGTAGCTTGCCGAGATTTTGGCTATCGATCCATACTTCGCCCTGGCTGGGCTTTTCCATCAACATGATCAAACGCAATAAGCTACTTTTGCCCGCGCCAGAATGCCCGGTTAAAAACGCCATTTCACCCGCGTCCAGCGTAAAGCTTACATCCGACAGTGCTTCCTGGCCGGAGTCATAGCGCTTGCTGACCTTGTCAAATCGGATCATGGTTGTACGGCGTTAGTCCTGGGGTTCGGTAAAAATAGCCTGGATAAATTCTTCGGCATCAAACGGGCGCAGGTCGTCGACTTGTTCGCCAACGCCAATAAAGCGAATGGGCAGCTTGAGCTTGTTGCTTATCGCAAATAATACGCCGCCCTTAGCGGTGCCGTCGAGCTTGGTAATAGCCAGCCCGGTGACACCGACAATTTTTTTAAAATGCTCGGCTTGTGCAACCGCATTTTGGCCAGTGGTGGCATCGAGCACCAGCAGAATTTCCTGTGGCGCAGCGCTGTCGATTTTACCCATGACCCGCACGACCTTTTTGAGTTCTTCCATTAGATTATCTTTATTGTGCAGGCGCCCAGCGGTGTCGGCTATTAACACATCGGCCGATTTGGATTTAGCTGATTGCAGTGCATCAAAAATCACCGATGCGCTATCGGCGCCGGTGTGCTGTGCAACAACAGGGACATTATTCCGCTCGCCCCAGACCTGTAACTGCTCGACAGCCGCTGCGCGGTAGGTATCACCAGCAGCCAGCGTTACCGATAGGCCTTCTTTTTGAAAGCGCTTGGCCAGTTTGCCAATGGTGGTGGTTTTACCGGCACCATTAACGCCAACCACTAAAATTACAAAAGGCGCGTGGTTACAGTCAATTACAAAGGGCTTTTCATTTTGTTGTAGCGCCGCCCTTAGTTCAATTTTTAACTGTTCATATAATGCGTCTGAGTCGAGCAGTGCTTCGCGCTCAATACCCTGGGCCAGCTTATCCATAATTAAATTGGTGGTCTCAATGCCTACATCGGCCATAAGCAGCTGTGTTTCAATGGCTTCGAGCAAATCTTCGTCGATTTCTTTTTTACCCAGCAGCAGCCTGCCTAGGCCATTGCCCAATGAATCGCTGGTGCGGCTTAATTTCTTAGAGAGACGGCGGAAAAAGCCTGGCTTGTTGTCGCTGCTATCGTTTTGCGAGGGTGTGGCGCCATGCGCTTCGTCGGACGCTACCTGTGTGGTGACGGCATCTTCAGTGGCAACATCCGTAGAGCCAGCATCGATTGCTGTGTTGGCCTGGTCGGTCTCGTTAGCGTCGCTTTGTTTTCCGCGTTTTAAAAATCGCAGCATTGATATTCTCTTGTTGAAAGGGTTTGCCGGTTAAAATCTGCCACATAAAATCAGCTAGCGCTATGCTATCACTTATCTTTTGCGGCGATGCTTGTATATGCAAACTTTTATGGTGTAATTTAAACGATATGAATCGCCGTAAATCCAATGGGTCCAGCAGCAATAATAGCCGTCAGGCACGCGCGCATGTGCGGGTGATCGGTGGGCAATGGCGGGGTAGAAAACTGCCCATTGTCAGCGCCGACGGATTGCGCCCCACTGGCGACAGGATTAAAGAAACGCTATTTAACTGGTTGGCGCCCTACCTGGACAGCGCAGTCTGCCTGGATTTATTTGCTGGCAGCGGCTCATTGGGTGTCGAGGCGCTGTCGCGCGGTGCCCGCCATGTGACAGCACTGGATATCAATCGCGATGCAGTAAAATCGTTAGTGGCCATTGGTTCACTGCTTGAGACTGAGGCTCTTGAGGTGGTACAAGCTGATGCACTGGCCTGGCTGGGCGATGGCGCTCAAAGCACCGCTGCAGCAACCACGACCGACACCATTATAAACGTCTCTACAGCGTCGGGTCAGCGCTTTGATATTGTCTTTCTTGACCCGCCGTTCCAGTCAGCGTTGCTGCAACAGGCGGTATTGAAACTCGATGCTGCAAACTGCCTGCAGCCTAACGCGCTGATATATATAGAAACCGATTCCAATCACGATGTTCCAATACTACCGGCGCACTGGCGATTACATAAGCAAAAAACCGCAGGCTCGGTACAGTATGCGCTATATATTGCCGAAGTGACCTGACTCCTGCGGCGCATCGAGCGCTCATAAGTGATTGAGACTCACTCAAATAGCGTTTACCATCCGCTTTCTTATATCTGCTCATTGTTTTGACAGGAAGCTCGATTGTATGACCTGCGTTGTTTACCCCGGCACTTTTGATCCTATTACTAATGGTCATGTTGACCTGGTTGAGCGGGCGGCTAAATTGTTTGATAAGGTGATTGTCGCCGTTGCTGCTAGCAGTAAAAAACAGCCGATGTTTTCGCTTGCTGAGCGGGTAGAAATTGCAACACTTTCGATTGCCCACATTCCCAATGTTAGCGTCACCGGTTTCGACAAGCTGCTGACACATTATCTCGAAGAATTAAATGAGACGGTGGTGTTACGCGGGCTTAGGGCTGTGTCCGATTTTGAATACGAATTTCAATTAGCCAATATGAACCGTGCCATTAAGCACGATTTCGAAACCGTATTTCTTACCC
>CBFHXO010000001.1:0-59482 GCA_965659815.1 Pseudomonadales bacterium | reverse complement strand
TACCCCTGCTGACAATCTCACTTATATTTCTTCAACGCTGGTACGTGAAATTGCATCCTTGCACGGTGATGTCTCCAAGTTTGTACCCGCGCCAGTGTTAACCGCGATTCAACAAAAAATTAAACAGCAGTAGCTTGTAGCTTGGCTGGTATCATCTCGTTAGTTTACAAGGAACCCTAATGATTTTGCGGCAAAGTATTCGCGCATTAGTGTTTGGTGTTGTTACCCCTATCGTGATTGTGTTAAGCGGGTTTGCATTAAACGGTTGCGCCGATATTGATAATAAAATTGATAGCAGCGCAGTTGAAAATACTCAGCAGCTCACCGGGTTGCAAGGCAAGGACTTAGCGCCTGAGCCAGGCAGTGGTATTGTTAAACTCAACGACGCCAACAATAATAAAATAGCCCGCGGTCAGGACTTTATGGCGGTGACCGCCAATCCTTATGCCACGGCTGCGGCTTACGCCGTATTGGATAACGGCGGCACCGCAGTTGATGCTACCGTGGCCGCGCAGGCGGTGCTTGGTCTGGTTGAGCCACAGTCATCGGGTTTGGGCGGTGGCGGTTTTATGTTGTATTGGGATGCCAGTCGTAAGACCTTGCAGACCTTTGATGGCCGCGAAACCGCGCCATTGGCCGCCGATCAGAATTTATTTTTTGACCCCAGCAGCCAAACGCCCGACCGGTTTTTTACCGCAGTTATTGGCGGTAAAAGTGTTGGTGTTCCCGGCATAGTTAAACTGTTAGGAGGTGCGCACCAGCTCCACGGCCGCGCGCAGTGGTCATCGTTATTTGACGATGCTATTGCACTGGCTGAAAACGGTTTTGAAGTATCGCCCAGATTAAATATCTTGCTAAGGCTGGTGCCCAAGGTCAGCGAACGAGATGCAATTGCCGATTATTTATTTGCTGCCAACGGTGATCCATTGCCGGTGGGGTATCGCCTAAAAAACCCTGAATACGCTGACACGTTAAAACAACTGGCAAGCCAGGGCAGCGCAGTGTTTTACCAGGGCGCACTGGCAACCGCGATGATAGCCACCAGCAATAATGATCAAAACCCTGGCCAGTTATCACAGCGCGATTTTGACCAGTATCAGGTGGTGCAACGCGCTGCTGTTTGCAAAAACTTATTTGATTATCGGGTATGCGGCATGGGGCCGCCATCATCAGGCGGCAGTACTACGCTGGCCATTCTCGGCATACTGGCGCAGCTTGAAAAAAGCCATGCGTTAAACTTTAACAGCGCCGACTTTGACAGCTTGCAGAGGGATATCGCCACAGCGCACTACTATATTGAAGCATCGCGATTGGCCTTTGCCGATCGCAATACTTATATTGCCGACCCTGATTTTGTTGATGTGCCTATTGATGGTCTGCTGGACGATAACTACATGCGTAGCCGTGCAAAATTAATTACTGCTGATAAAGTCATGACCGATGTGGCGCCAGGTAAACCTGCAGGGCTTCATACCAGTTACACAATTCAATCCAGCCCCGAATTAATGTCAACAACGCATCTCAGTATTGTTGACCGCTATGGTAACGCCGTGAGTATGACCAGCAGTATTGAAACGGCATTTGGTTCACGCTTAATGACTGGCGGTTTTATTTTAAATAATCAGTTAACCGATTTTTCGTTTGCACCGCGTGATGCGAACCAAGCGTTAATTGCCAATCGGGTTGAAGGTGGTAAGCGGCCGCGCAGCTCCATGTCGCCAATGATCGTATTTGATCGCAACGATAAACCCGTGCTAATTATTGGTTCGCCAGGGGGTAAAAAAATAATTGGCTATGTTGCACGTACTTTATTCGAAGTGCTGGCTTTTGATCGGCCGTTGATGGATGCCATTGCAAGTCCACATGTGTTTCATATGGGTAGCCGCCTCGAAGTGGAGAGTACTATCGATGAGTCGTTTGTTCAGGCGCTGCAAGCTTATGGCCACCAGCCCGTGAAAAAACCACAAACCAGTGGG
Organism: Pseudomonadales bacterium; assembly: GCA_965659815.1. Classification (GTDB taxonomy): domain Bacteria; phylum Pseudomonadota; class Gammaproteobacteria; order Pseudomonadales; family UBA7434; genus UBA7434. The sequence continues at coordinate 57,506 of CBFHXO010000001.1, read as the reverse complement.
CTGCATGCAATTATGTTGCAAGATGATGGCTGGTTAGGGGTTGCTGACCCACGGCGTGAAGGTACTGCGCAAGGTCGATAGCATGAGTACTAGTGTTGGCACTGGGGGCAATAGTAGGTACTGCGTTGTCCCATTCGTGTCAGTTTTATGCTGGAGCCGCATTGTCGACATGCTTCGCCCGCGCGATCGTAAACTCGCAAAGTCTGTTGAAAATAACCAGGCCTGCCATCGCCGCCAACAAAATCCCTCAGTGTTGTACCGCCCATTTCGATCGATGCACCCAATACCTTAACAATCGCGGCAGCCAGTTTGTCACATTGTGCTTTGCTTAATCGCCCCGCTGCTCTGCCGGGCCTTACGCCACTCATAAATAGCGCCTCGTTAGCATAGATATTACCAACACCTACGACGGTATGGTTATCCATAATAAAACTTTTAGCCGCCAGCTTTTTTTTGCGTGACTGTTTGAAAAGGTAGTCACCCGTAAAGTGCTCATCAAATGGCTCTGGCCCCAGTGCCGATAGCAAGGCATGTTCAAAGGGCGTTTTGCCAAGCCATAGCACTGAACCAAAGCGGCGCGGGTCGTTAAAGCGTAAGATGGTTTTTTGATTAAAGCAAAAGTCGACGTGGTCGTGCTTTTGTAGCGGTGTTTGGCTATCGACAATCCGAAGACTGCCCGACATGCCCAGGTGCAGCATAAAAAAGCCGTGGTCCAATTCAAACAGCAGGTATTTGGCCCGTCGGCTAACGCTGCGTAGCGTGTGTTTTTGCAACAGCTGCGGCAAGTCGTTTGGAATCGGCCAGCGCATGCGCGATTCACGGATGATGACTTGTTTGATTATTTTGCCCGTCACATGCGAAGCTATACCGCGTTTGGTGGTTTCAACCTCGGGAAGTTCTGGCATGGGGTGGACCTGAATCGTTTGCGCGGCAGTCAGTGATTTAGCACGGCACATGGCTTGCCAGTGTGCGTTGTCAGTGTATCGTTTTTTCCTGGCAATAAAAAACCCGCCGGATAGCGGGTTTTTGTAATACGGTAAACACTGTATTACTTGATTTTGCCTTCTTTATACATCACGTGTTTACGTACCACGGGGTCGTATTTTTTTACTTCCATTTTTTCTGGCATGGTGCGCTTGTTTTTGTCAGTGGTATAAAAGTGACCCGTGCCGGCTGATGAGTTTAATCGAATTTTTTCTCTCATAACTTTTTTCTCGTAACTTGTTTAACGTTATACCGTTTCGCCGCGTTGGCGCAGTTCTTCAACAATAGCGGCAATGCCTTTTTTGTCGATAATGCGCATGCCTTTTGATGATACGCGCAAACTGACAAAGCGCTTTTCGCTTTCGAGCCAAAAGCGATGACGATGCAAGTTGGGTAAAAACCGACGCTTGGTACGATTTTTCGCATGCGATACGTTATTGCCCGTAATGGGACGCTTGCCGGTTACCTGACAAACCTTGGACATGTTATTTCTCCAACCTGTATACCGCTAGCCGTATATGCTGTTAATCGTTAATAATCAACTAGATACACCACTAACAGTGAATTAAGTGTTAATGATTACTACTAGCAAGCCGCCGCCTGTGGGTGCCCGCCAAAAAGAGCGCGACTTTATATCAGAACGAAGCGTTCAAAACAAGGTCAATTCTCGGTAGTGGGGTGATATCCAGCCTTATAACAAGCCCAGCTCGGCCATCGAAACGGTTTGCTTGCCGGCTACGACAATATGATCGAGGGTTCGGATCTCTACCAGCGCAAGCGCGTCCCGCAGTCTGCGGGTAATAGCCTTGTCTGCATCGCTCACACGCGCGAGACCTGATGGGTGGTTATGCGCAAAAATAACTGCGGCCGCATTGTGGGCGATACAGGCTTTTAATACTTCTCGCGGGTAGATATTGGCCTGGTCAATGGTGCCGTAGGCCAGGGCTTCGCTAGCAATCACCCGATGCTGGTTGTCGAGAAACAGGCACCAGAACAACTCGCGTTGCTGGTGTGATAATTGGCTCACCAGATAGTTGCAGGTTAGCTCAGGGCTGGTAAGCGCATTGTTGCGTTTAATCGGCTCTAAAATAGCGCGACGAGAGAGCTCAAATACCGCTTGCAGCGAGGCGTATTTGGCGTCGCCCATGCCGGGTATTGCGGCAAAATCGCTGCGGCTTGCGTCGATTAAATTACTGATGTTGCCAAAGTGCTCCAGCAGTTCGCGGCCCAGGCCAACGGCCGATTTGCCTTTAATGCCAATGCGCAAGAATACCGCTAACAGTTCGGCATCTGAAAGCGCTGCTGCGCCCTTAGCCAATAGTTTTTCACGAGGTCTTTCTTGCTCGGGCCAGTTGGAAATCGCCATATCATCCTCCTTGATTAATCCTTGCAGTGATTGCAGTGGGGGCGGGTATCAGTGGGCTTGATACTCGCATTCAAGCGCTTGCTGCGGTAAGGTTGCCCATCCGTGGCGGTGGCTTGTGTGCTATTTATACAACTAAGGGTGTAATGCAACAAGCCTTTTGCCCAGTCATTCGAAAACAGCTTATTTTAAAACGGTTAAATCTAAACGCTATGCAAACGGTTGAAGCTATCCAGTCACTGCAAAACAAACGTATTCTCGTGGGGATCACGGGTGGTATTGCGGCTTATAAGAGTCCCGACCTGGTGCGTCGGCTGGCCGAGGCAGGTGCCGATGTAAAAGTGGTTATGACGCGAGGTGCGAGCGAATTTATTACTCCGCTGACTTTGCAGGCGGTTTCGGGTAATCGCGTACATACCGATTTGCTCGATGCCGACGCAGAAGCAGCTATGGGTCATATTGAGCTGGCACGTTGGGCTGATGCCATTGTGGTTGCGCCGGCAACGTCCGATGCACTGGCCCGTTTTGCCCAAGGTCGAGCCGATGATTTATTAACAACCTTGCTGCGCGCCAGTGATGCGCCGGTACTGGTGGCCCCGGCAATGAACCAGGCGATGTGGCGCGATGCGGCAACCCAGGCCAATGTGCAACTGTTACAGGCACGTGGTTACCAGTTTGTTGGCCCAGCCGACGGGTCGCAGGCCTGTGGTGATACCGGTGCTGGGCGTATGAGTGAAGCGGTTGAAATAGCCCAGCACACGGCACAGTTATTTGAACTGCAGTCGCTTAGCGGCCAGCAGGTGTTAATTACCGCCGGGCCAACCCGCGAAGCACTGGACCCGGTGCGTTATCTGAGTAATTACTCTACCGGTAAAATGGGTTTTGCCTTGGCTCAAGCCGCTGCTGAGGCGGGAGCTAAGGTCACGTTGATTGCTGGCCCAGTTGCGTTGGCAACACCAGAGCGTGTTGAGCGCATCGATGTTATCTCTGCACGCGATATGCTGGTCGCTGTTGAGCAGCGGTTACCCTTCGCCAGTGTGTTTATCGCATCGGCGGCGGTTGCCGATTTTCGCCCTCAGCAAGTGATTGACAGCAAGATTAAAAAAATTGATCAAGAAAACACCATGACATTGGCGCTGGTAAAAAATCCGGATATCCTTGCCAAGGTGGCAGCCAGCGATAACGCTCCGTTCAGTGTGGGTTTTGCCGCCGAAACTGACAACGTTGTCGCCCACGCCAGGGCCAAACTGCAGCGCAAAGGTATTGATATGATCATTGCCAACGATGTGTCGCGCGAAGATATTGGTTTTGGCTCGGATGTGAATGAGGTCACAGTCATTGGTCAGCAAAGGGATTTAGTGATTGAAAAATGTGATAAACAACAGTTGGCGCGGCGATTGATTAGTGTAATTGCTGAGCAGTTAGTTGAGGTGCGATTGACACCCTAATTTTCCCATTGAATCAGCACCTTGCAGTTTCAGTATTGTGCTTTAATAAACAAATGGCCCACACTTTACTAATGATCTTCTGCGGAGTGATTCGCTAGTGTCTGAGCTCAGGCTGCCACAATCGCAAAAGCCACCGAAGCTGCTAAACCACTGGCCTCGCCTGCTCCTGGCGTTTTTGCCAGCGTTGCTCGTCGTTGCGGTATTTTTTCTTGTCTACCTGCCCATGGCTGCCAACCAGGCAGCGAATATGCGTGCCAACGATTTGGCCCAGGTTCGCGCCGATATGCTTGACAACAATTTACAACAACTTAGTCAGCATCTCGATGGCTTGGCGCGCTTGCCGCGTTTGCGTTTGGCTATGCGCGATGGTGACAGTGCTGTGCTGGAAAAGCTCGAAGACGAGTTTATGCTGGAGTTTACCCACCTCAACCGGCTGGTTTTATTTCCACTTGGCGAGCTGGGTGTGGCTAATTTGGGTGCTTATAAGGCTAGGCTCAACAACAATATTGAAAAAGACATTCTGCGTCGCGCTGCCGACAATGAATCCGTTTTACTCGATGCTTATCAGCTCGACGGCAGGCGGGTATTTAGCCTGGCGCGGCCGGTTTATGCCGGTGATCGCAGCATTGGCGCGATACTGTTAACCCTCGAGAGCAGTTGGTTGTCGGCGCAACTCGATGACCAGCGCGGTGATGGCCGGCGGGTTGGCGTGACAGAATTAATTTATCAAATCGGCACCGCGGCGGCGATCAATATTGACCAGGGCGTCACCTCGTCGGCGGCAGACAGTGCTGCGGTGGGTGAGGCCAGCCTGCAGTCGAATGAATATATTAAGGTGAAGTATCACCTGTTTAAGCAGCAAACCCCGTTGGGTTCTGCGGCAATGATTTTGCTGGCGGTGACTTTACTGGCGGGGGTGCTGGCTGTGTTGGCAGTTTCGATGGTGTTTAAAGCCATTTATCACCACATGGAGGCAGATTTTAAAATTTTGACAACCAGTATTGAGGCAAGCGATGAGTCGGTGGCCCGTTTCTACCACCCGCAGTTTGCGTCAATTAAAAAGATGCTGGATAACGCAGAACTACGTAACGCCAATAACGATGGGCAGGCGAAAGAAGAAACAACCCATGTGGTTGAGCAGAAAACCACGCTATGGGCAAACCCGCAGGTTGCCGGAGGCATGGAGGTCGAAGATGATGTCACAAGCCATGAGCTTGATCAGGCCGTTGCTGCCGCGCTACCTACTGCGCAGTCAGCCGCTGCCAGTGACGTCCCTGCGCATATCTTTCGAGCCTATGATATTCGCGGCGATGCTGACACCGAATTGAGTGACGACGCTGTGGCTCAAATCGCGATGGCTATTGGCACCATGGCTATTCGCAATGGGCAGTCACAACTGGTGGTGGGGCGCGATGGTCGACTGTCGTCGCCTAGAATCCATGCTGCGCTGGTCGAAGGTTTGCTGAAAACCGGTTGCGATATTACCGATATAGGCCTGGTTGCAACGCCTATGCTGTACTTTGCTACCGAGTCTTTGCAAACGCACGCCGGGGTGATGGTTACTGGCAGCCATAATGATGCAAATATTAATGGTTTTAAGGTAGTGCTTAATGGCCAGGCGCTGGCCGAACAGCAAATCACTGCAATTGGCCAGCTGATTGATAGCGGCGACTTTGAGCTAGGTAGCGGCCTGGCTTCAAAGTTGAATATTGCCGATAGTTACATAGATTGTATTGCCGATGATGTGGTTGTGGCTTCAGCGGTTACCGTGGTACTCGACTGTGGCAATGGTGCCGCCAGTGAAATAGCGCCGCTGTTATACGCGTCATTGGGTTGCGATGTGATTCCGCTATTTGCTGAGGTTGATGGAAGCTTTCCCAATCATTCGCCGGACCCCAGTGTCGAGTTGAACCTAGCTGCACTGGTTGATGACGTGAAAAAGTATAACGCCGACCTGGGGCTGGCTTTTGATGGTGATGCCGATCGCGTAGTGGCGGTATCGAGCAGCGGTGCAGTGATCAGCGCTGATCATTTATTAATGCTGTTCGCTAGGGATGTATTAACCCGCAATCCGGGTGCTGATATCGTCTACGATATTAAGTGTTCGCGCCACCTGAACCAGGTGATTGCCGGTCACGGCGGTAGGCCGGTTATGTCTAAAAGTGGCCACTCGCTCATTAAGCAGAAAATGCGTGAAACCGATGCCTTACTGGGCGGTGAGTTGACCGGGCATTTCTTTTTTAAAGAGCGCTGGTACGGTTTTGATGATGGTTTATACAGCGGTACCCGACTCATAGAGTTACTTACACTTGAAGGAGTGAGTCTCGATGATGTGGTTGCCGATCTGCCTATCAGTATTTCTACACCTGAAATCCACATCCCCGTTGCCGAGAGTGAGAAGTTTGCGGTTATCGACCTGCTACAGGGGGCTATTGCTGATGAGGATGGCGAACTGACAATTCTCGATGGTGTGCGCGTCGATTACGCCCACGGCTGGGGACTGGTGCGAGCGTCAAATACATCGGCCAGCCTTAACCTGCGCTTTGAGGCCGATGATGAAGCGGCATTGAGTGAGATTCAGTCGCGTTTTCGCGAGGCGCTGGTTGCTATTAACCCTGAGCTGGGTACTTTTTAGCGTGCCCATTGGGTGACGGTATTCAACACCATATCGCCCTTCACTTTAATTTATCGCTAACTTTGTCGTGCGAGATTGCACTTCTCCGGTCTTAACTCATAGTAATGGCTTGCTTTCATGCCGATCATTTATTCGCTGCGCGGCAAGTGACATCATGCGTTATAATCGAGGCCAGCCAATTTTATTATCACTTAAAAATAGCGCATTCAACCCGGCGTATTCAACAGGTTGATATCGCTTGAGCATGTATATTGCTAAATAAATTATGTCATTAAATCAGCAAAGTGCCGCCCAGATAGCGGCGGTTTTAACCGAGTCGCTACCCTACATCACCCGCTTTATCGGTAAGACCATGGTAATTAAGTATGGTGGTAATGCTATGGTCGAAGACCGTTTAAAGCGAGACTTTGCCCGCGATATTGTGTTGATGAAACTGGTGGGTATGAACCCTATCGTTGTGCATGGTGGCGGCCCGCAAATTGGCGAGTTGCTGGAGCGGCTTAATATTGAGTCGCGGTTTGTTAATGGCATGCGGGTAACGGATACTGCTACGATGGACGTGGTCGAAATGGTATTGGGCGGCCAGGTGAACAAAGAGATTGTCAGCCTGATCAACCAGCAGGGAGGGCAGGCCATAGGCCTAAGTGGCAAGGATGGTAACCTGATTACTGCTAGCAAGCTGCCGGTCAAGCAGCACTCACCGGACCTGAGCTCATCGGAAATCATTGATATTGGCCATGTAGGCCAGGTCGCTGCGATTAACACCGAATTACTGAATTCCTTAACCGCCAACAACCTGATACCGGTGATAGCGCCCATTGGCGTTGATGCCGAGGGCGTGACTTACAATATCAACGCAGACCTTGTGGCGGGCAAGCTGGCAGCGGTGATGGGGGCTGAGAAGTTGATGTTACTGACCAATGTTGCCGGCCTGCTCGATAAACAGGGTCAGGTTTTAACCGGTTTAACGCCCCAGCGTGTCGATGAGCTGATTGCTGACGGTACGATTTCAGGCGGTATGTTGCCGAAAATTAGTTGTGCACTTGACGCCGTACGCGATGGCGTAACCAGTGCGCATATTATTGATGGCACGGTGCCGCATTCCATTATGCTTGAAATTTTTACCGACACCGGTGTTGGTACTTTAATTAGCCATCAAAATAATTAACCCTACGCCCGTGGTTGCTTTGAGCACGTTTTTAATTACAGTTCTTTCATCAGTGCTTGTTAATTTATTGTCAATAAAGTCTTGCGCGACAATGCTCGCTCGCGCCGCTTACGCTTTAGTGTTTTTCAATTAAAATAATTTTTTTTATTTATTCGACCGAAAACACTTCATTTAAAAAAGAATTAGGAGTATCTTTGCACCCGTAAATAAACGTGAGTACAAACCAACTAAAAACTAAAAACTAAAAACTAGAAATAGAACAAGAACAAGAGCTAGAACAAAAACAAAACTTGCAGTGCGCCGATAAGTGAAATTGCTGACAAGTTGACAGCAAATAGAATTGCAAACAACAATCAAGAGCCAATTAGGGGTCAAATGGCCCAGCACCTGCATATGATACTGTGTTTAAAAGTGTTTTTTGAATTATGCAGAAAATGTTTTTCAACGATTAAGAGCAAAGACAAGCGCAAGATTGCACCAATGGCTCGATGCGTTGTACTGGTAAGAATGATAAGTACGCGTAGGTGTAAGTCGATAAGTAGGATCTTTACAGCCCAAGTGGCCAGTGAATTTCGAGCCTGCGCTTTATAATGGGAATTTACCTGACGAGCAATGCAAAAGTAAGGCCGACACGCAGTACATCGATGTTATTGAGTAGTCATTGATAATGTCATTGCTACAGATGCAATAAATAGTTGATGTATTGGCAAGCTGGAGCAACAGACATCGCAGCTATAGGGGCAATTGTAGCCCAATGATTGGTCGTAATATGCACTCGTCGCCGGTAAACGTGAAATGAACACTTAAGCTGGAAGAGCAATGCCTAGAATTGCACAGAAATTTTCTCGTCGCCAACAAATCCTTGAATCCTTGGCTCACATGCTGGAAGTCGCTCCCGGTGAGCGAATTACAACCGCCGGCCTGGCCAAAGAGGTGGGCGTATCTGAAGCAGCGTTATACCGTCACTTTCCCAGCAAGGCGAAGATGTTCGAGGGGCTTATTGAGTTTGTTGAAGAGGCGATTTTCTCGCGCGTTAACGTGATTCTTGGTGAAGAAACCCAGGCACTGCCTCGGCTAGAGCGAATCACTACCTTGTTACTGGGCTTTGCCGAGAAAAATCCAGGTATTTCCCGCATCTTAAATGGCGATGCGCTGGCGGGCGAGACCGAGCGGTTAAGAACCCGTGTTGCCCAGTTTTACGACCGGCTTGAAACCCAGCTTAAGCAAATTATACGGGATGCCGAAATCAATGAATCAATTCGCCCTACAATTCCTGCTGCCAGCTCGGTAAATGTGCTAATGGCAACAGTAGAAGGGCGTATTGGTCAATACGTGCGCAGTGAATTTAAGCGGCCGCCCACCCAAAACTGGGCTGAGCAGTGGCAGTTGCTTATGTCAGGGTTTTTCCGTGAGAGTGTGATGCAGAAACCGCAACACTCGATTGCCCGCCAAGGCGCAGCACCCTTGAGTGCTGCACAGCGAGCGCAAAGCGTCGGGTAGTTTATTATAGACAGCGCGTAGGGTTGAATGGTCGTTATTCTGGCGCTTCAACACAGGCTGATTGGATAAAACTGATAAACTAGGCTAACGGTTTATTGCTAAAATAAGCTAACAGTTTATTATTCGGTCAGGCCAACGGCTTATTACCCAAACAAGCTAACGGCTTTGCAACTTTTCAGTAAGCAGGCTAAAACGTTCGATATCCTTGTCGTAGCGATTCTCAACCGTTTCCTTTTCTGTCTGCATCACTTCCAGCGATTCTTCAGCCTGCTGCAGTTTATCTTCTAAATTGATAATATTATTGTGAATAACGTCGGGAACCTCGCGACCGCCGCGCTCAATATCGGCCGCCCTGGCTTGTTGCCGCTCGACCTGATCTTTGATACTCATCATATTGCTGCGCAAAATACTCATTCGCACATCAAACTCGGCCAGTTTACGCGAACGCTCAGCCTCAATATCCTTAACGGTACTGTATCGCAACATCAGCGATTCATTGTATTGGCGGTTCTTATCCGCGAGTTTTTCTTCATTCTCTCGTCGCTTAAGCTCTGCGCTCAAGGCCGCGTATTCGGCATCCGTTAGTTCCGCAGGCACCTCCTTGATCACGCTACCGCCCAAAGAGACAATAGCGTAACCGCGCTTTGCCTCTTTGGCTGAGAGTGTCGACTTTAATTCGATAATGCCATTATCGTTAACCACCCGGTAATAGGTGCGTGAGTCAGCTGTAACAGGCTGCACTGATGCAAAACCGATCCCGACTGCCAGTAACACAGAAGGCAATGCTTTGTGCGCTGTTGTTCGCGGCCTTGCTACCAAGTTGTTAAACCGTAATCGCGCCATATTGATGCCAATAAGCCTTTATTTTATTGAACTGTTCGGCAGACACTGAACTATCTGTATTGCACGCGGCATTAGACAGGTATTCGAGCAAATGTTCTATCGAAACTATGCTACAAACCGGTAAATTGAATTCCTGTTCAAATGTTTGCGCAGCGGATAAATCGGTATTGCCTTTTTCACAACGGTCGAGCCCAATAACTACTCCAGCGGCAGCCGCCTGGTCAAACCCCGATAGCAGCGACAGTACTTCGCGTATAGCGGTGCCCGCAGTAATTACATCGTCAATAATCAACACTTTACCGGTTAACGGCGCGCCAACAATCGAGCCGCCTTCACCATGACTTTTGGCCTCTTTGCGATTAAATGCATAGGGCACATTGCGCTGGTGTTCACTAGCAAGTGCAGCGGCGGTAACCGCAACCAGCGGTATGCCCTTGTAAGCAGGGCCAAACAGCATATCGAATTCAACGCCACTATCGATAATTGCTGCAGCGTAACAGCGGCCGAGTATCGCTAGCGATTGACCGTCATCAAATCTTCCTGCGTTAAAGAAATAAGGACTGATACGGCCTGATTTGAGTGTAAATTCGCCAAAACAGAGGGCTTGGGCATTGAGTGCCAGCTGGATAAATTCGCGCTGAAATTTGTGCATAGGTAACCGTAGTTGATGGGGCTCAATTTTTTAGGAATCTGTAAACTAATCATTTATTTAACTGGTACTAATTAATTATAAACCTAATTAAACTAGCGTGCGTTAGTTGAGGTAGCGAAATGCTTGCCCCGCTAGCCAGACAGGTTCTATTTGACTTAAAATCGAACTTTTAACCGACAACGTTTCTTTCTGCTTATAAAAACAACCCTGTTGCGGCCATTATTTGGCGTAAAAAGGCCGAGCCAGCGTTAACGTGATCGTGTTTTATTTGTTTCAATGAGGAAATCCAATGCGGGTAATCAGCTTTTGTGCTGACGGGATTGAACGGGCTGCTAAGCGCGGTTTTTATGAATGGATGGATAGCCAGGATGCCGATATTGTCTGTGTCCAGGATATTCGCACTCAGGAATACTTGCTCCGAGACGATGTTTACTTTCCTCCTCAATACAACGCCTACTTTTTTGATAACCCCGAAGGCACCAATGGTGTAGCCGTTTATTGTCGTGACCTGCCCAAAGCCATTATGACCGGTATGGGCTTTAACGACTTTGATATGGAAGCAAGGTATATACAAGCCGACTTTGAGCAAATCAGTTTTGGCTCCCTGCTTGCTCCCGAGGCGATTGAGGGCGACGAAAAAAGTATGGCGCGCAAAACCCAGTTCTTCCAACAATTACACGACCATCTGGCCAAAATCCGCCATAAGCGCCGCGAATTTGTCATTTGTGGCAATTTTCGTATTGCCCACCAGCCGCGCGATTTACAAAACCGCGAAGCGAATAAAGATCGGGTGGGTTTTACCGACCTTGAGCGCAGCTGGATGGACCAGATGTTAATTGACCTGGGTTATGTCGATGCGTTTCGTGCGGCCATTAGTGACGACGACGAATTTAGCTGGTGGCCTGAAGGCGATGTTAACGACAATGGCTGGCGGGTCGACTACCAGATTGTCTCGCAGGGTTTGCGCAAAACCGTTGAATACGGCAGTATATTAAAAAGCAAAATGTTCTCTACCCATGGACCGTTGAGTATCGACTACGATTACGAAATCAGCCCCGAAGACAATATGCCGCGCTACTAAAGCGACGGCGAACAAGGCCTGGCGCTAGTGATTAGCCAGCGCCATTTTTTGTACCTGAATTAATTGGCTGATGCCAGACTGGCCCAGCGCCAGCATGGCTGTCAATTCATCCTGTGCAAACGGTGCTTCTTCAGCAGTTCCTTGAATTTCAATAAACTTGCCTTGCTCGGTCATGACAATATTCATATCGGTTTCAGCATTGGAGTCCTCGGGGTAGTCTAAATCGAGAATCGCTTCGCCCTTGTAAACGCCTACCGATATTGCGGCCACCATCGCTTGTAGTGGTGATTGTTTGATCCAGCCTTTTTCTTGCATCACTGAAAACGCATCGACTAATGCGACACAGGCACCGGATATCGAGGCGGTGCGCGTACCGCCATCGGCCTGCAAGACATCGCAGTCGATAGTAATGGTGTTTTCACCCATTGCCGTTAAATCTACCGCCGAGCGTAGAGAGCGGCCAATAAGGCGTTGAATCTCAAGTGTGCGGCCACCTTGCTTGCCACGCGAAGCTTCGCGGTTCATGCGTTCGTGGGTTGAGCGTGGCAGCATCCCGTATTCGGCGGTTATCCAGCCACGCCCTTCACCTTTCATAAAACGCGGCACGCCTTGGGCAATGGATGCAGTACATAGCACACGGGTATCGCCAAATTCGGCAATCACCGAACCCTCGGCGTGTTTTGTGGCTGCACGGGTAAATTTAACTGCGCGTAATTGATCGTTGCGACGACCGCTTGGGCGTTCCATAGTCTTTTACTCTTGGTTGGGGTGGTTGCCGATCGTTTGCGCAGTGGTTTAATTTCTGCGCTACGATGAATTTGCCGCGCAGTATACACCTATGTAGTGGTATCGAATACAATGCCAGCCAGCTGCAAACTATTGAATAGTAAAGATGTTAAGCCACTAACAGAATTTCTTTTTATTATGACAACAAGCACTTTATCCGATGCCAAAATTAACAGCATGACCGCGTTTGCGCGCGTTGAAGGTGATAACGCGCTGGGTAGTTTTGCCTGGGAGTTGCGCAGTGTTAACCATCGCTATCTCGAAACTCAGTTTAAGCTGCCCGAAAAACTAAAATCATTAGAGCCTTTGTTGCGCGAGCGGCTGCGTAAAACGGTGGCGCGCGGAAAAATTGAATGCACTTTGTATTTTAAAGCGAGCGATAGTGAGGAAAGCTTGGTGATTAATCCGGGCAGGGTCAGCGCATTGCTCGATGCAGCCGAAAAAATTGCTGATCAAGCGCTTGGTGCGACGCCGCTAACACGCAACGAGATTTTGCAGTGGCCGGGTGTATTGCAGCCCAGCGAGATCGACTTGAGTTTGCTGACTGAGCTACTGTTGCAAAGCTTTGATCAGGCGTTAGTAAAACTGGTTGAGGCGCGTGGAGCCGAGGGCGCACGCATGGCCGCACTTATTTACGAACGACTTGATTTAATTGACCAGTTGAGTGATCAGCTAAAACAGGTGATGCCAGGCGTGTTAAATGATTACCAGCAGCGTATCGAAACGCGGCTGGAGCAACTCAAGGTCGAGGTCGATCACGACCGGCTAGCACAGGAAATTGTTATGCTGGCGCAAAAAGTTGATATTGCGGAAGAGCTCGACCGTTTAAATGCGCATACAGCTGAAGTTCGCATCACACTGGCCAAGCCTGAACCCTGTGGTCGTAGGCTGGATTTTTTAATGCAGGAGTTAAACCGCGAGGCCAATACACTGGGCTCAAAGTCGATTGCTACCGACAATAGTCAGGGTGCGGTGAATTTAAAAGTCTTAATTGAGCAAATGCGTGAGCAGGTACAAAATATTGAATAGTGCATTAGCCCCTAAATGGTCAGCGCGCGACCCAGGCCGCTGTATCTTCGATAAGCAATAGTGAGCCTTATTGAATGATTGTATCGTAACAGCTGTTGTTGCGATGAGTTTGCTCCAGCTGGATATCCTAGCAGGACTGATATTAAACGCGATTTTCATCAATCAGGCTAAAGCAAGGCATTGGTGCTGCACTCAATCGCTGGATCAAGCGGGTATGTCGAGAATATTGAGTGACTCTAATGCGCGCAGTCGCTGTTTATCGCTATTTGAATTCGACATTTCCATAGTATCGCTCATAGCGCTTTCAGTTATCGTTTATTGCTCGCACTACATAGCGGCCGCATTTTCAGCGCTTTAGGATTTGAATACAGAACCATAAAAGCGTCAGGTGATAGTTATGCGGCATTTTTGTAGTAATAAATGCAAGTGCGTAAACAACGCGGCAGCGCTATTAACGCAAGTCGACAAATAAATGAATGCATCTCAGCGCAGATAACTGGTATTTGTTCACGGGCGATAATGATTATTGCGCCAATAAGCACGGCGATAGGGTCAGTTATTTGGTCGCAACTTACTCTATAATGCCTAACCTTAGCTTTTTAAGTTTATCGTTAGCTTGTCCGTTGGGTCAGCTTTTTGTTTTCAGCTTTCAGGTTTGTATCACATGAGTCCGGTACGGGGAAAATTGTTCACAATATCGGCACCCTCGGGCGCCGGCAAAACCAGCCTGGTTAAGGCACTGGTTGCAGATGATGCCAAGCTTCGGGTATCAGTGTCGCATACCACGCGTGCGATTCGGCCCGGTGAAGTCGATGGTGTTAACTATCATTTTGTCCAGCCCGCCGAATTCGAGCAAATGGTCGATGCCGAACATTTTCTTGAACATGCTACTGTGTTCGGCAATTCCTATGGCACCTCCAAAATATGGGTAAATGAACAACTGGAGCAGGGCTTTGATGTGATTCTGGAAATCGACTGGCAAGGGGCGCTGCAGGCCCACAGCTGGCTAAAAAGCGAACAAAAAACGCCGAGTGTTAGTATTTTTATTCTCCCGCCATCGCTGGAAGCGCTAAATGCCAGGCTAAATCATCGCGGCCAGGACGGAGAAAATGTAATTGCCCAGCGCATGGCGGCGGCCGTTGATGAGATCTCGCACTACGAGCAAGCCGAATATCTCGTGATTAATGACGAATTTGCTGCCGCACTGGCCGATTTAGGCGCGGTTATTCGTGCCGCGCGTTTGCAGATAGGTCAACAAAAGCAACAACATCAATCACTTCTAGCCGATTTGCTCAGCGCGGGCCCTTGCTAATTGCGCATTACCTCTGTCACGCTCAGTTAATATGGCTGTCGGCGGTACTCGCCAATAACGGCAAACTTGCTTATAATGCTCGGCCTTTTTTCCCCGCCGGGTGAAGGTGGTTGGATGAAAAGTAGATTCGCAATTGACTCAACGCATCGAACAGGTAAAACGATATTATGGCCAGAATTACTGTAGAAGATTGTTTAGAGCACGTAGACAACCGTTTCGAGTTGGTCATGGTTGCCAGCAAACGCGCGCGACAAATTGCAACCCAGGGCAAAGACCCAATGGTTGAAGTAGCTGATGATAAACCGCCGGTGATCGCATTGCGTGAAATTGAAAAGGGCCTGGTTGATCCGCAAAACCTCGACGTTGAAGAAGAAATGGATGATTTGACTGAAGAGTTAGCTGCCGAATTCGGTCTGTAACAGAAAAGTTAAGCAAAACAACCGACTAATCTGCAACAGTTCCTCTATTCAAACCGCCAGCCACAGCTTATATTGTGGTTATGGCGGGCACGATTAACGATTTAACACAAAAGCTAAACTCCTATCTCGAAGACGAACAGATTAATGTTGTTCGCCAAGCTTACCTGTGTGCTGCACACGCCCACGAAGGGCAAACCCGCCGCTCCGGTGAGGCCTATGTCACCCATCCGCTAGCCGTTGCCGATATTCTTGCTGATATGCATATGGATCATCAAAGCCTGGCGGCGGCGATGTTGCACGATGTGATTGAAGACACCCAGGTCGATAAAGCGGACCTCAGCGAGCAATTTGGCGAAACGGTTGCCGAGCTGGTCGACGGTGTTAGCAAATTAACCCAGTTTGAGTTTCAAACCCAGGCCGAAAAGCAGGCCGAAAACTTTCAAAAAATGGCCATGGCCATGGCGCGGGATTTGCGCGTGATACTGGTCAAGCTTGCCGACCGCTTACACAATATGCGTACCCTCGATGTACTGGGGGTTGAAAAGCGCCGCCGTATTGCCAAAGAGACGCTGGAAATATATGCGCCCATTGCTAACCGGCTGGGGATGAATGATGTGCGTATAGAGTTTGAAGATTTGGGTTTTGCCACACTGTATCCTATGCGTGCCAAGCGAATTAAGGCGGCCATTGCCGCCATCCGTGGCCATCGCAAAGAGTTGGTGGCCAATATCGAAAAGCAAATTGCTGAGCAGCTGGCCAAAGACGGTATTCCCGCCCGTGTAATTGGCCGCGAAAAACACCTTTATAGCATTTATCAAAAAATGCGTAGCAAGAGCCGGTCGTTTACCGAAATTATGGATGTTTTCGCATTCAGAATTATTGTTAACTCGGCTGATGACTGTTATCGCACCCTGGGTTCGGTACACAGTTTATATAAACCGCGGCCTGGTCATTTTAAAGATTACATCGCTATTCCCAAAGCCAATGGTTACCAGTCGCTGCATACGGTGTTGTTTGGTATGCACGGTGTGCCGATAGAAATTCAGGTGCGTACCGAAGAAATGGAACAGATGGCCAATAACGGGATAGCGGCGCACTGGCTGTATAAAGCCAATAATCAGGACGCTATGGTGGGCAGTCATGCGCGTGCGCGCCAATGGGTGCAGGGTTTGTTAGAGCTACAGCAAAACGCGGGTAACTCGCTGGAATTTATCGAAAACGTTAAAGTCGATTTGTTTCCTGAAGAGGTTTACGTGTTTACTCCCAAAGGGCGAATTATGGAGCTGCCGGTTGGAGCCACGCCGGTAGATTTTGCCTATGCGGTACATACCGATATTGGCAATAGCTGCGTAGGTTGCCGTATTGATCGACGCTTGGCTGCGTTATCGCAACCCCTACAAAGCGGCCAGACCATTGAAATTATTACTGCTCCCGGTGCCAAGCCCAACCCAAGCTGGCTCGATATGGTGGCTACCAGTCGGGCGCGCAGCCAAATTCGCCATTATCTGAAACACTTAAAAAGTGGCGAGTCGATAGAGCTTGGTCGCAGGTTGTTAAATAAAGCGCTAATGAGTTTTGGTTCTGGCCTCGATGAAGTGACCAGCGAGCAACGCATAGCGTTGGTTGATAGTGCCGGCGCTGTCGACTTTGAACAAATACTGGAAGAGGTGGGTCTGGGTGATCGCGTCGCCTACCTCACCGCACGCCAGTTGCTTGATATCCATGAAGACGACAATGTCGATGATATGGTCATTGGTAATCGCGAAAAGCCTTTGGTGATTGCAGGCACTGAGGGCATGATGATTAACTTTGCCAAATGCTGTAGCCCAATACCGGGCGATGATATTGGTGGCCATATTACCGCCGGGCGCGGTGTTGTGGTACACGTGGCCGACTGCCGCAATTTTCATGAAATTCAAGAACGCGATAAAGAAGGGCGCAGTGTTGCATTGCGTTGGCACGATGATGTACAAGGTGAGTACCGAGTTGAATTAAAAGTCGAAGTTGAACAACAGCGCGGCATTATTGCGCAGCTGGCCAACAAGGTGAATAGCCTCGATGCTAGTATCGAATCAATTAAGGTTGAAGAGCGCGATTCTAAAGCCAGCATTATTCACATATACCTTGCCGTTCATGACCGTGTTCATCTGGCTCGAATTATTCGACGTATACGGGTGATCAAATCAGTCGCCAGGGTAACCCGTGTTAAGCGTTAGCCAACCGGTTTTGTAGGAGCAATCAAGTACATTCATGCCAGAAAAAACGATTATTCAAACTGATCAAGCGCCTGCTGCCATCGGCCCTTATTCGCAAGCGGTAAGGGTAGCCAATACGGTTTACCTCTCTGGACAAATTCCCTTAGTTCCTGGGACTATGGTGATTTGTGATGGCGGTATTAAAGCCCAGGCGCAACAGGTGTTTAACAACCTGGCGGCGGTGGCCAAGGCGGCCGGTGGCAGCCTCAACGACTGTGTGAAGTTAAATATTTCCCTGACAGATTTATCTGATTTTGAACAGCTGAATGCAGTGATGGAAACTTTTCTCGAACCGCCATTTCCTGCTCGTGCCTGCGTTCAGGTTGCCGCCTTACCTAAAGGTGCGATGATAGAAGTTGAGGCGATTTTAGTTATTGGTGCATAAGCGACGCTTGGCAACGATTTCTAACAGACAATAATTCAAACCATGCAAAATACCTTACCGTCATTTTCGCCTGCACCGCTATTATCTCATCACCATGCACAAACGATGTTGGCGAGCCTGGGCCCGCGGCGCCTGTTTGTGCGCGCGCGCGCAAAGGCAATGCTGGATGCGGCCAGTGATCATATTCTTAACTGCCAGGATGGTGTTCGTTTATCTGGTGCGTACACGCCGTCAAAGCAAGGCAATAATAATAGTCTGGTTATCTTGCTGCATGGTTGGGAGGGCTGTATCACCTCAAGCTACTTGCTGTCTTCGGCGGCTAGCTTGTATGGGCAAGGCCACAGTGTATTTAGACTTAATTTTCGTGATCATGGTGATAGCCATCATTTAAATAAAGCCCTGTTTAACTCTACCCGAATTACGGAGGTCGTAGAGGCGGTTCGTGCAATACAGCAACAATTTCCGCATAAGCAGGTTTGTTTGGCGGGTTTCAGTCTTGGCGGTAATTTTTCATTGCGCGTCGCCAGCCGGGCTGAACAAGCGGGCTTGCAGCTGGATAAAGCGGCGGCAATATGCCCGCTTATCAGCCCTCGCGATACTACCGATGATATTGAAAATGGTCTTTGGATTTACCATTTTTATTTTATGCGCCGCTGGAAAAAATCCTTAGCTAAAAAGCTCGAGCTATTTACTGACTACGATTACGCTGAGGTTTTGCATACCTCAAAACGGTTGAGCCAGCTGAACAGTTATTTTGTGCCTAACCATACACCCTACAGCAAGCCAGAAGAATATCTCGACGCCTATGCCGTGCGCGAAGAAACCTTAATGGCAATTACCACAGATATGCATATCCTGGTTGCTGATGACGACCCTATTGTACAAACGCGCTGGTTTGATGTGCTCGACAAGCCTGGACATATTAATGTGCAGGTCACCTCAGGTGGTGGGCATTGTGGTTTTATAAAAGACTGGCGCTTTAATAGTTTTGCTGACGACTGGTTGTTACGGCACTTCGCATTCTCTGGCTAGCCTGGATACAACTAATGGTATTACTTAATGAGCGGACTTGATGAGCGGAGAATTTCCTGTCCTTACTGCGGCGAATCAATTGATATATTGATAGAGCTTCCCGAGCAGGATGCCATTGAAGATGCGATTGAATATATCGAAGACTGCCAGGTTTGCTGTCGTCCCATTAAAATTCAATTGCTCAGCACCTTTGACGGTTCTACTGAGGTGAGTGTGTTTCACGAAAACGAATAGTCACGTCTTGTCGTAGCATAGCCCGTCTTATCCCTTTTTAGCCCGACTTCGCCGATAAGCGGTCTTTTCTAAACTGCCAGGTGCGAATCACATCAATGCGGTCGTATTTTTCTGCCATTGTCCTGGGAAAAGGTTCAAAAGGTGATGCCAGCCGAATACTTTCAATGGCAGCGCGATCGAGTACTTCTGATCCTGATGAAGACATAATTGTGGTTTCCTCAACAAACCCTCTGGCATTAAGTTTGACCAGTAAGCGAACATCGCCATATAGCTCACGCTCGCGGGCCTCTTTGGGGTAGTGCAGGTTGCCAACACTTTCAACGCGGTCGCGCCATTGGTGCACATAGCGGGCATTTTCCGCCGCAATGCTTGAGGTCGAAGTTAAAATCAGCACGCGTGGATTTTTTGTCAGTTGCTGCTGTTTATCTGCCAGTCGGGCCTCCAGGCTGGCAATTTCCCGGCTAAGCTCGGTGAGGTTTCTCTCAGGGACGTCACCCTCTTGCTCAAATTCATCGGCATCTAACGGTGGCTCAATCACCATAATACTACGCTGCGCTTCGCCAATGGTGGTGATAATGCGCGGGTCAACAACCGCCCGTTCACTTTGCTGATGCTCCGGTATCACAATGGGTTGTACATCATTGATTTTCGAATCGGCAAATAGCGCTTCGTATTTAGTGGTTAATTCTTTTTGCTCTTCGCTATCACCGCTGCCCAGCTGGTTGTTCTGGGCAAGAAAGTCGGCCTCATCTGGTTTTTCCTCACTATTAGAGTGGGAGATAGTGACTTCCATTTGCGAGGGGTTGGTGGCACTGCTGGTACTAGCAAAGGCAACAAAAAACAGTACAAAACCATGCACGACTAGTGCAATAGCAATGGCATAGCTGATGGGATGATTTTGGCCGGGGTTATAACTCATGCGTGTTTTTGCAATCTAGCTTCTATCGTGGTCATCAGTTCACCGGCAATATCCAGGTTGCATTGCTGGTCGAGCTCGCGGATACAAGTCGGGCTGGTGACATTAATTTCCGTCAGGTAGTCACCAATCACATCGATACCTACAAAGAGTAAACCCTTTTCGCGGAGTGCGGGTGCAACTTGTTCGCAAATCCAGCGGTCGCGGTCGCTCAGTGCCCGGGCTTCACCGCGACCGCCTGCAGCCAGGTTGCCGCGTGTTTCACCCGAGGCGGGAATGCGTGCCAGCGCAAAGGGTATGGGTTTGCCATCAATCAGTAAAATGCGTTTATCGCCCTCGGTGATTTCGGGGATATAGCGCTGCGCCATAATGCTATGGCGCTGATGATCGGTCAGTGTTTCGATAATCACACTCAAGTTGGGGTCATCGGCTTTAACGCGAAATATCGATGCACCACCCATGCCGTCTAACGGTTTTAAAATAATATCGCCATGCTCGTTATGAAACTGGCGAATGCGGCTGCTGTTGGCGCTAATCAGCACCGGTGGGCAGCATTGAGGAAACTCAGTGGCAAAAACCTTTTCGTTGCAGTCGCGCAGGCTTTGCGGGTTGTTCACCACCAGCACACCCTGGCGCTGAGCCGATTCGAGCAGAAATGTGGTGTAGAGAAACTGGCTATCAAACGGCGGGTCTTTGCGCATCAAAATAACATCCAGGTCACCCAGCGGCAGCAGCTGCGGCTCACTGGCTGAATACCATTGGTCAAGATTGTTTGCAACGCTGATTTGCTGACCGTAGCCATACGCTATGCCATTGTCTATTAGGAGGTTTTCCTGCGTAAAGTAGTACAGCGTCCAGCCCCGTTTTTGGGCTGCCAGCAGCATGGCCAATGAGCTATCCTTTTTAGGATTGATCGCTTCAATCGGGTCCATCACTACACCCAAAGATATCGCCATAATGTTATCTGCCTCTAGCTTTTGTTGTTTGTTGGTCTGCAAAGCACTTGATTTGGTGCCAGTAGCTTTATTTATTAATCACTTTGGTCTATAGCTTTAAAAGTGAACAGTTTTTTTGGTTCTGGCTCTTCGTGCCCCTGGGGGGGTTTAAAGATTGAGCCGGATCGATCAAAAAGCCCATTTTAAACCATAGGCAGTAACCCGGAGGCCGAATCGTTATGGATTCGCAAAATGCAA
This sequence comes from Pseudomonadales bacterium, assembly GCA_965659815.1. Lineage (GTDB taxonomy): Bacteria > Pseudomonadota > Gammaproteobacteria > Pseudomonadales > UBA7434 > UBA7434. The sequence continues at coordinate 36,271 of CBFHXO010000001.1, read as the reverse complement.
ACTTAAAAATAATGGTCGTTGATGATAGCAAGACTATTCGTCGAACGGCAGAGACTTTGTTGCAAAGAGAAGGCTTCAATGTCATTACCGCAGAGGATGGTTTTGAAGCGCTGGCGAAAATCGCCGACCAAAAACCCAATATTATTTTTGTCGATATTATGATGCCGCGACTCGATGGTTATCAAACCTGTGCATTAATCAAAAACAATGCGCAATTTAAATCGACGCCGGTCATTATGCTCTCGAGTAAGGATGGCTTATTTGATAAGGCGAAGGGCCGTATTGTGGGTTCCGATCAATACGTTACCAAACCGTTTAGTAAAGTTGAATTGTTAGAAGCCATTCAAAATCACTGTGAGAGTGACCAGGGTGCGGAGTCAATCTCGGTACAGGCATCGTAACAATTTTTAAGCGTGAATGTTGTTGTAGCATAATTGCTTGCGCGACACTATTGCGAAAAACTTATTCTGGCAACACCCCCGTGCTGTTATTCCACGGGTTGAATGGAGAAAGATATGAAGCGAGTACTGGTGGTTGATGATTCGCCTACAGAAGCATATCAAATATCGAATATATTAAATAAGCACGGCTATGAAGTGGTTGCCGCGGAGTCGGGTGAAGCTGCCGTCGAAATGGCGCGTGAGCAAGTCCCAGATTTAGTGTTAATGGATATTGTGATGCCTGGTATCAATGGTTTTCAGGCGACGAGACAATTAACTAAAAACCCTAAGACCTCTGAGATTCCGGTCATTATGGTAACCACCAAAAACCAGCAGTCGGATCGGGAGTGGTCGCGCAAGCAAGGCGCACGCGGTTACCTGGTGAAGCCGGTTCCCGAAAAAGATTTAATCGATACGATTACAACCGTTTTAAGTGCGTCATAAAACTTTGCGCTTGTTCGTCTGCAGATGGTCAGCTTAGAAATAGCCAGGAAGTTATCACCCATGAAGTTTGAGCAACAACCAATACAGCTACTGCGTGAAATTGCTCAGTCGAGTATGAGGGCCATTATTAACCGACCTGCAAATAATGATTTGCAAAATGCTTGGAGCGGTATCGGCTTTTCACTGTGTGGCCAGCAAATGGTTGCACCTATGGGTGAGGTTGTTGAGATTATCAATGTGCCCAATTACACCTTTGTGCCACGCGTTAAAGCTTGGGTTATGGGTATTGCCAATGTTCGTGGCCGCTTGTTGCCGATTTACGATTTGGAAAATTACTTTGGTTCCAAGTTGGCAGGCAATCGCAATCGTCACCGTGTACTTATTATTGAGGTTGACGGCATTTATGCTGGCATCGTGGTTAGCAACGTATTTGGCTTAAAACACTTTCCTAAAGACAGTTTTAACAATTATCAAGGCGATGGTGATTTATTTGCCGGTTGTATTGACGCTTATGGTCATGACGGCCAAGCCGATTGGCTGAGATTTCAGGCGCATAGGCTGGTACGTGAAACTGATTTTATGGATGTATCCATTCAGGCCAATAATCAATCAACTGATTTGTCAGCCAACCAGTCCACATCCTCGTTAAAAAACGTCTCTGCTGCGTAAGCAAAAAAATAATCTTCTGCCATACTTTTTCAATACTTATCGCTACCGCAGCCCGATCGGTTGGGTGGCAATACGCCAATCATTTATTTAATTACATCAAGCCGGAGCCAAGAGGATGGAAAACATCACTCCAATTAAAAACAGTGGTCATTCACGCAAGGCCTTTACTTTTTCCATAGGTCTGCTGATATGTGCGACGGTTTTCTTTATGCTCAGTACTTTTATCTTCTTGCGCGATGCAGACCGAGATGCCAAATATTTGGAGCTGTCTGGAGATATGCGGGTGCTGTTGCATCAAATCTCAACCAGCTCGCGTGAAGCAACTGATGGCAAGCCGTCGGCGTTTGTGGCGCTTAAGAAAGCGTCCGACCGCTTCGACCAAACTTATCAAACACTGTTAACTGGCGATGGAGAGCTACCCGGTGTCGGTGTGATGATGTCGAACGAGTTACAAGAGCTAGGCGGCGTGTGGGCGCCGGTAAAAACCAATGCGGAAACAATTGTTGCTAACCGCGACCGCATACTTTTTTTGCATGATGTCGCTAAAACCCTCAACGAGTCGATTCCTGAGCTGCAGCGTGAATATAACTTTGTTGTTGAGGTTTTGTTAGATAGCCGTGCGTCGAATGAACAAATTGTTTATGCACAAAAACAATTGTTACTGGCTGAGCGCATTGCGCGTAATGTTGACAAAATGCTAAGCGGTGGTGAGGCAACCAGCCAGGCGGCAGACCAGTTCAACCTCGATGCCAGTATTTTTGGTGGCGTGCTAAATGGCATGCTCCGCGGTGATAAAAAGCTGGGCCTCGATCGAGTGACTGATCAAAAAGCGCGAGCCTCGCTACAGCGTATTGATAAGTTATTTAATTTTGTTTCGGGTTCCGTTGACGATATTTTTAAAGCCTCACCTGACCTGTTAAGTGCACGTAATGCGGCCGATGGTATTTTAAATGATTCGCCAAAAATTCTCGGCCAAACCAACCTGGTGGCCGAGGGCTTGCGTGATCTGAGTAATCGGCGAACCATTGGCTCCGACACTGCATTTATTAGTGGTGCATTAATTCTGATTATCCTTGCTGTCATCGGTGTGCAGCTATATCGTAATACCGTATCGCGCCTGGCAGAGGAGAAAGAAGCGAACGAGCGAAACCAGGTAGCAATCGAACGCCTGCTCAATGAAATTGGCAACCTGGCCGATGGTGACCTAACCGCTGAGGCGACGGTATCAGAAGAATTTACCGGTGCGATTGCTGATTCTATTAACTATACCATTGAGCAGTTGCGGGAAATTATCTCGTCGATTAACGATACTACGGTGATGGTCGACTCCGCGGCGAAAGATACCCAAACCAAAGCACTTACACTGGCTGAAGCGTCGGAGTCGCAGGCGAATGAAATTGCCTCTGCCTCGGGTGCGGTTAAGGAAATGGCCGGCACCATGGACCAGATGTCCACCGATGCGTCTGAGTCTGCCACGGTAGCCAAGAGCTCGGTGCAAATTGCAAAATCGGGCGCCCAGGTTGTGCAAAACACCATTCACGGTATGGACACTATTCGCGAACAAATCCAGGATACCTCCAAGCGTATTAAACGTCTGGGTGAAAGCTCGCAGGAAATTGGTGATATCGTATCGCTGATTAATGACATCGCAGACCAAACCAATATCCTTGCACTTAACGCATCTATTCAAGCATCGATGGCCGGTGAAGCCGGTCGCGGTTTTGCGGTTGTTGCGGATGAAGTACAGCGTCTTGCTGAGCGTTCATCGGCGGCAACCAAGCAGATCGAAGCGCTGGTTAAAACGATTCAGTCCGACACCAATGAAGCGGCGGCCTCAATGGAGCAAACCACAGCTGAGGTGGTTAATGGTGCAGGGCTTGCGCACGATGCCGGTGTGGCGCTGGAAGAAATTGAAAAGGTATCGCAAAACCTATCGGAATTGATCGAAAGTATCTCCTTTTCGGCGAGAGCGCAGGCAGATACGGCCGGTAATATCTCGTTAACCATGAATACCGTAAAAGATATCACCTCACAAACTGCGCAAGGTACAACGGATGCAGCTGACAAGGTAGGTAACCTATCGAAAATGACGGTAGAACTGAGAAGCTCGGTTGCCGGTTTTAAATTGCCCGGTTCGTTACAAACGCCAGTACTAAATGCTGATGATAATAAATGTGTGTCGAAATGCTAAGTGTTGTAACGCTTGAGTTATAGCTGTCTTAAACGACAATAAATTAAAGTCACTAGACACAGCTTTGATGATTAACAGCAACAGTCGGTTTTTAATGAGTAATAGAGCTATGAGCGGCGCCACCTTTAAGACACACAAGCACCGATCGCTGGACTGGATTGCGCCAGGTATGGATGACACCTTGGCCACCACGCGTCGACTGGTGGAGTCTTACCTGTCTGGCAACTACAACACGCAAAAGCTGGTTGAATGCCAGGCCTTGTTAGAATCGGTGTACACCTCACTGGAGCGCGTGGGCTTACCAGCCGCACGACTATTGGTTGAACAGTTAACAACGTTAATCAATGCAATTAAACAAACACATGGGTTGGGGCCGGTAGCTGAAGCCGGGCAGGCACGAGTGACCCGCAGCGAAGATGCTTACCAGGCGCTGGTTGGTGGTTTAACCCAGCTGCCCAATTATTTGGTTCGCGTGCGTTCTAGTGGCCACGAGCAAAGCGGTAATCTTATTGCGGTTATCAATGATGTTCGCGCCGCGGCCAACTTACCCTTATTGTTAGATGCTTCAGCACTCGGTAAAGCGGCAGGTGATGTTGAGATATACACTGCATGCTTATTTTCAATTCCAGTGTTTAACTATCCAAGCCCAGCGGTTAGCTCGCTATCTCCGGATCATAAGTCGTGTGTTGCCCAATTACTGACAAGCGGTCAGCAATTGCTTCGCGATATTGATACTCAGCCCGATGATTATCGCAACCTCACAGCGCGTTTAGCGGATGTTACCGATGAGCTTGCCGCCATTGTTGCCGGAGGTGAGATACTATGGTTAGGCCAAAATACCGAACCTAAAGCGGTGCCAATATTTACCGCTATGAATACATTGCTTGTGGCGACTATTCATTCCAGTGGTCGATTAAGCTTGTGCGCTAAGTACTCGCTAGTCCGCAGCTTTGACTTAATTGAACAGTCACTGAACCAAGCTGATATTGATACTGAACATACCATTAAGGAATTGCTGTTCTGTATAGCCACTTGCGATAGCAAGTTTGCGTCAGTATATGAATTTAAACAACGCTTTGGGTTGCTACAGGCATTATCGTTGCAACACCCTTCGGAAATGCTGCGACTGGGCACACCCGATGCCGATACCATGGATATTGTCTTTGATGGTTTAAGCGGTGACATCGCCGTGCTTAAGGTTGCTCTGGAGCGTTTTGCCGATGGCGGCGTGCACTTGGTTTCCGATAGCGAATCAGTGAATAGCGTATCGTTACCTGATATGGCGGCCATGGCCAGGACATTGCAACATACAATGCGGCTTGCGCAGTTTGATGGTTGGGCAGAACATATGACCGATATGATTGCCGATTTAGTGGCAATGCATGAGTGCGTTGAGTCTGTTGATAATGCGGCTACCGTACAACGAGTTGCTGATACGCTGCATATGATTGAGAACGGTTTGCGTCAGTTGCATATTGGTGGCAGTCGCAGCGAAAGTGAAATTAGTGCTTTGCAAGAAGCAAAGAGCAGTATTGCACATGTACGCGGCAATATCAGCGTCAGAAACAATGCTAATACTGACTTCTTTGACGATAGCCAGTTTCTTGATTTTGAGCCATTGGCGGAAATAACTGCTGAGTTAAAGCAGGTTTGTGGCGCCATGCGGATGATGGACATCCCGCACCTGGTTGACGCAGTGAATAGCGTTGAAGCCTATGTACAACTAGTAGTGTGTATAGGTAAAAACACCGACGATATCGACCAGCTGCTTGACGCGCTTGTCTGTATTGAAAGTTATATTGAGGCGGCAAAATACGATCAACAACAGCGGATTGAGCAATGGTTATTGGGAGCTATCAATGCACTTGCGCAAACCGGCCAGCCGCAGCAAGATCCTAATACTGTTTTTATTCCTGTTGTTAGTAACGAAGGCAATGTCGATGCTGCAGACCACACCACAGCAAATGTGCACGAAAATACCAATGTTGCTATGCAAACCAGAGGTGAAGAACAAGCCGCTCTGGAAGGCGAATTTGACGTTGAAATTGTTGAGATATTTTTAGAAGAAGCACAGGAAGTTTTAGAGTCACTCCAGTCCGATATGAGTGAATGGCTTCAACAGCCAGAAGCCAATGAGACTATGACAGAGATTCGTCGTGGTTTTCATACGCTAAAAGGTAGTGGTCGCATGGCGGGCGCTGAGCATGTGGGAGAGGTTGCCTGGGCAATAGAAAACCTGCTCAATTGCATGGTTGACGGCACAGTACCGGTTGACACTTTGCGTGCTTCTCTGATTGACGAGGCGGTTGCGTATATGCCGCATATCATTGCTTCATTTGAGCAGCGCCTAGTGCCTTACGTGCAACCAATGCAATCGCTTATACAGCGGGCAGAACTGTTAACCAATGATTCAGGTGCCACAATAGAAATTGGTAATAGCCTGGATTTGCTGGCTGATATTGAAGCTGGTCAGCCAGCCATTTCTATATCTGCTGAAATTGAGAGTACTGGTATAGTCGCTGTAGAAGATGACATTCCGGTTGTTTCAGGGCCGTTAACTGATACCGCAATTCCTGTGGTTGTGGAAACGCCTGAGTTTAAAGAGCCTTTAGCCCTGGAAGAGCCTTCAGCTGTAAAAGAGCCCTCAGCTGTAGAGGAGCCCTCAGCCAAAAAAGTATCCTCAGCCGACGAAGAACCTTTCTCAATAGAACAGCCACTCGCCGGGCAACAACTTTCCACAGACGATAACGCGTTGAACAATAGCGCAGAAGGTATTGCGGAGGATAGTTCTGAGGATAGTTCTGAGGATAGTGCAGAGGATAGTTCAGAGGATAGTGCGGAAGATAGCGTAGATGCGTCGGCTGCAGGAGAAGTCTTTGGTGATAGTGTCGAAGATGATCACTATCTACAAGCAATCTTTATTAGTGAGCTGGAAGAACAGCTTATGGTAGTGAATACCTACCTCAGTGATCACGCTGCCAATAACGATATCTACCCCTCTGAGGCGGTCGAGCGCGCGTTGCATACTTTGGCAGGCGGTGCTCGAATTGCCGGTAACCAGCTCATTGCCGATTTATTTGCCCCGGCAGAAATATTGGTTAGCCTGATTCGCAAACGCTGCAGAATTAGCGACGGCGAGCATTCCCTGTTAGCTAATATTTACGACTGGACCCAAGCGCAGCTAACGGCAGGTACACTGGCGTCAGTCAGTGCTGGTGATCAACAGCGTGCCGATTTATTTATGGATGAATTAAACCAGGCAATTGCCGCTGGCCTGGACACCCATACCGGCGAACAAAGCTTGCTGGTTGAAAACGATATTATCTTTAGCGCCGGCGAATTTTTGCAGAGCTGGCGTGTTCATGGTTCGGCACCCGATAGTTACGAATCTATGCTGCTGGTGTTAGATCAATTACAGCAAGCTGCAACCGACGGCCATCAAAGCGCAATTCAACAACAATGCCAGGCACTTTACGATGCCTATCAGTGCTTTGTTCAAACCGGTTTGCACTACCGCCCCTACACCATTTTGCTGCAAGCCCATAATGAGCTGGAAAATATGCTCGACAGAATGGCTGCAGGGCAACTGGTTGAGCCCTCGGCTTCTTTAGCAACATTGCACGATGCCATTGAAACTGAACAGCAACTACTGGGGCAAATTGAAAAAACCAGTAGCACTACTACCGACACAGTGACACGCGACACCGGTGGGCTCAATGGCGTAGACCGCGAGATTGTGGCGATTTTCCTCGATGAATCTGACGACCTGATTGAAGATGTGGAGGCCGGCGTACAGCAATGGTTGAATAACCGTGATGATCAAAGCTATCTCGAACGTTTACTGCGGCCTTTGCATACCATTAAGGGTGGCGCCCGTATGGCTGGCCTTGCCCAGGTCGGCGACCTCAGTCATGAATTTGAGACTTTATTATTGTCCGCCAGTAATGGTGATACCAAAACCGACGCGCGTTTCTTTAAACGTGCCAGCAAGTTTGTTACCGATCTTGTTGCCTCTGTTAGCAGTATTCGCCATAGCCTGAATGCCGGTGATGAAGAAACAACTGTCCAAGACAGTGATGCCCCGGTTAACGAAGAGGAGAAGCGCGATGAAGTGATACGCGTATCATCGAGCTTGTTAGAAAACCTGGTTAATCTCGCTGGCGAAACCAGTATTTCGCGCTCACTGGTTGAAGAACAGGTTAGTGATTTCTCGCTTAGCATCGATGAAATTGATGCGACCATTGAGCGGCTCAAAGAACAGCTGCGCCGTCTCGAAATTGAAATGGAAGCACAAATCGAGTTCCGCAAAGAGCAGGTTGAAAGTGAGGGACATGAAGAATTTGATCCTCTAGAGATGGACCGCTATTCACAGGTACAGCAGTTATCGAAATCGCTGGTTGAGTCAGCCTCGGATTTAAAAGACTTAAAAACCACGCTTAATGAAAAGACCCGCGATATGGAAACGCTGTTACTGCAGCAGTCACGCATTAATACCAGCTTGCAAGAAGGCTTGATGCGTACCCGAACCGTGCCATTGTCGCGCTATATTATTCCAAGGCTAAGAAGAATTGTTAGGCAGGTGAGTGGTGAGCTTGATAAGCCGGTAACATTTGATGTTAACAATGCCGGTGGCGAACTCGACCGCTCTATGATTGAGCGCATGGTGGCACCGCTTGAGCACGTACTGAGAAATGCCATTGACCATGGCATTGAAAATGATAAAGAGCGTCAACAGCAAGGCAAGCCCGAGCTGGGTGTGATTCGTCTTGATATTCGTCGTGAAGGCGGCGATGTGGTGCTTGAGCTCAGTGATGATGGTCGTGGCATCGATGTTGCGGCGGTGCGGAAAAAAGCCATTGCCAACGAATTGATGAGTAAAGACGACGATTTATCTGATGAAGACGTAATGAAGTTTATTTTTGCTGCCGGTTTTAGTACAGCAAAAGAGCTGACCCAAATATCTGGTCGTGGCGTGGGTATGGACGTGGTGCAAAGCGAAATGACAGCACTAGGTGGCAGTGTTGAAGTCATCTCGCGAGCCCAGCAGGGCACAATGTTTATTTTTCGCTTGCCATTTACCGTTTCGATGAACCGCGCCTTATTGGTAAGCGCTGGTGGCGAAACATTAGCAGTACCGTTAGATTCTATCGAGGGCATTGTCCGCGTTAGTCCATTTGAATTAGAAGAGTACTACGGCGAAAACGCAGCTAAGTTCTTTTACGCAGGGCAACAATACGAGTTTGATTACCTGGGTAGTTTACTCAATGGCAGTCAGTACCAGGCGAGCCCCGAAATGTTAGCTGCATTACCGGTATTACTGGTTCGTGGTGGCGATAAATTTGTGGCGCTACAAGTCGACCGCCTACTGGGCAGCCGCGAGATTGTGGTTAAAAGTTTGGGCAAGCAGTTTGCCAACCTTGAGGGTATCGCTGGCGCAACGGTGCTTGGTGATGGCAGCGTAGTGATGATTGCCGATCTGGTTGCATTGGTGCGCTCAGAGCACGCGCGTAGCGAAACCAGCGATGTCGTATCACTGGATAAGAAACGCGATAATCTGTTGGCCATGGTGGTCGACGACTCAGTAACCGTGCGCAAGGTGACCACGCGTTTGCTTGAACGCCGTGGTATGGATGTGGTTACCGCCAAAGATGGGCTCGACGCTATTTTGCAACTCGACGATGTCAAGCCGGACTTTATCCTGCTCGATATAGAGATGCCGCGTATGGATGGTTTTGAAGTTGTGGCTCGAATTAAAAACGACCCCAAACTGGCTGATATCCCCATTATTATGATTACTTCGCGTACCGGTGATAAACATCGAGAGCGTGCGCTGGGTCTAGGTGCGAATGGTTATCTTGGCAAGCCTTACCAAGAGGCGGTTTTATTTGAGGCCATTAATAAAGTGATGCCGCAAACGCTGGTTGACGAACAGTTTGGCACCTAGCGACGGCCGGATAATTTGGCGAGCCGTATAAACACGTTTACGATTGACAGGAAAACACGGGTATAAACATGCAGGCATTCGATGACAGTTTACTTCAACCCATGACGGATGAGTTAGCTCATTCGCCTTTTGCGACCATGTTTTTGCCTTTACAAATGGACGGATTACTGGTGCCGGATTCTATGGTCGCTGAGGTGGTTGTGGCGGGACATATTTCCCAGAAACTGAAATCGCCCGAGTGGTATATCGGCGCTATTCACTGGCGTGGCCGCAATATCCCCCTGATTAGTTTTGAGTCGCTTAATGGTGCATCGACGGTTAGCCCCGAACAGGTACAGCATGTTGCCGTGCTTAACGGCACCGCAGACCATGGACACTTACCTTACTATGCGGTGGTACTTAAAGAACTACCTAGCTTAATTGCCATTAGTGATGGTGATATCGAGGTACACGAAGGTCGACCGCGCGGCCGTGCCGAAGCCATGTCCATTGCCGTTAGAGAGCTGACGGCGGGTATTCCCAATATCGAATGGGTTGAACAACACTTGCTCGCCTATACCCTTAACAGCTAATCCGTTTTTTCTCTAACACACTTTTCTACTTTTAATTTATTGCTATCTTATGGCGCACGTTGCAGCGCCTGTCAAGCGTGCCTGCCAGCTGGGCCAATCCATCAATGACCTGTTGCTGACAATCCTGTATAAAGTGTTTTTATCCCAGTCGCCTTGTCAGGATAAGAAGCAGCTTTTATGACACCCAAACGAGCCGAAAAAATCAATGCGGTGCTGTCGCTAAGGCAGCCAGACCTTACACTGATTGCAGACTGCGTGCATAAAGCTCGAAACCTTGCCGCTATAGTGCGTAGTTGTGATGCCGTGGGTGTTGGCGATATTCATGCGGTCATGTCCGCCGATGAATTTAAACCCTATAGGGGTACCGCAATGGGTAGCAATCAGTGGGTTGATATGCATATCCATAACAATAGCGAGCAAGCCATTGTCGCAGTTAAACAACAAGGGATGCAGTTGATTGTTGCTGATAGTGGCGATAAAAATGGCCAGCCATTTGATACTGTCGACTATACCTGCCCTACAGCGATTGTTATGGGCGGCGAGATTGACGGTGTGAGTGCTTACAGTTATGAGCAGGCCGATGCACTCATTTATATACCGATGGTGGGTATGGTTGAATCGTTTAATGTATCAGTGGCGGCCGCTATTATACTAAATGAAGCACGCGCGCAGCGACAACGGGCTGGTCTTTATCAGCAAACCCGTATCAACCACGCAAGCTACCAACGGCTGTTTTTTCGTTGGGGCTACCCCCGGTTGGCGAATTTCTGCGATAGTCGTGGTATTCCCTACCCGACGATACTGAGTAACGGCGATATTGACGACCCCGAAGGTCGTTGGCGCCGTGAAGCAAAGGCGTTGGAGGTGGCGCCAGAGTGCTAGATGCATTTTTGATTAGCGTCTAAAAATAATGGATTAGCTGGCTAAATAAAAACTTGATTAGAAAGTTGAATAGAGAATTATATCCTGCGCAAAATAAGGCGTTAACTTATGTTGCCTAAACTGCCGCTTGCGAACGAGGGTCAATTGCTCGAAACGATTACGAGTGGCAGCGGAGAGCGTATATCGGGAAGTGCTGGCCCGATAATTAGTGTGCGCGAAAATAACCTCTGGCGCTGGCTGATGTTTGGCCCCAATGCGTCAGTCAATAGCGCAGCCCTTGAAATATCCGATACAAAAACGCCGCTACAGTCGATCATGTTAAAAAGCGATACCGCTTTGTTGGCGTTGCCTTATATGCAGGCTATGGTTACGGCGCTGTGTTTTGAGTCTATTCCTGTGCAAGCAAAGCTATTGCAGTTGGGATTGGGTGCAGGTGCCGTTAATCGATTTTTGTATTACCACTACCCAGCGGCACGGTTAACCACGGTTGAGATTGAATCAGCACTATTATCGCTTTATCAAAACTACTTCAATCCACCGCCACAAGGCCATGAAACAATTATTATTCAAAGCGCAGAAAGTTATCTGCAAGTAAGCAATAGCCAAAGTGATATTATTCTTTGTGATCTTTATCAACCGCAAGGGTTTCCTGATGGTTTATACCAAGCCGATTTTATCTATGCATTACGTCAGGCCCTAATGTCGGGTGGTGTACTGGTAATCAATAGTATTACGCGCGATCCTGCGCAATTACAACCGATGTTTAATGTATTACGTGGCCAATTTAAACATATGCTATTTGGTGAGCTTAATGGTTTTGAAAATCTCGTTATCTATGCCAGCCAACGGTCTATCGCCATCAATGCGGCAAAACAGCAACAGCTGCAACAATGCTTAACGCTGGATATTGCCAGTTATTTGCAATCGACCTATCCGGTCAGCTATCTCAATATTGCGGTTGATGCTTCGTCTGCTATGTCAAGCGAGTTCAACAGCTAAGTCTAACCAGTCATTAAGTTGCCTTCGCGGTTTATTGCGTTATGGTACCGCCCTTACAGGGGCTTAGTTGTTGTGCCGATATCGCGGCCAACTAAAAGTTGAAACAATCGCTGAAATAAACATTGAGAACTGTTTTGTTAACTGCACTTGTTATTGGTGGCACCGGGCCGACAGGCCACTTTATAGTCAACGGCTTAATTGATCGTGGTTACACCGTTGCAATTTTGCATACAGGTAACCATGAAGTCGACGAGATTCCACCCGAAGTCGAACATATTCATACCGACCCTTACGATGAAGCCTGCTTAACGGAGGCGTTGGCGAATCGCACGTTTGATTTATGCGTTGCTGCCTACGGTCGGCTAAGAGTAGTTGCCAAACTGATGCGAGGTCGCTGTGAGCAATTTATCTCAATTGGAGGGCAGCCATGTTATGTGGGCTATATGAACCCCATGGCGCACAGGCCCGAGGGCTTGCCGGTGCCAACCGCAGAGAATGCCTTATTAGTGTCGCAAGCTGAGCAAGATGAAAAGGGTTATCGCATTGTGCGCACCGAACAGGCGTTATTTGAATTGCAGCCAAAGGCAACGCACTTTCGCTACCCAGTGGTGTATGGACCTTACCAGGCACTGCCCAGAGAGTGGTGCATTGTTAAACGTATACTCGATGGTCGGCCACATATTATATTGCCCGACGATGGTCTGTCATTACTCAGCGTGGGTTATGCCGAAAACCTAGCCCACGCCTTATTGCTGGCGGTAGACCAGCCAGGAAAAGCCCAGGGCGAAATATTTAACTGCTGTGATTCGCAAACCTTAACGTTAAGGCAAATGGTTGAAATCATTGCCGAGGGCTTATCGCATCAATGGCGCATTGTTTCAATGCCTTACGAGCTGGCAATACCAGCGCGGCCTTTGATTATGCAACCATTAACAACGCATAGACTAATGGACATTAGCAAGTTGCAGACACTGCTGGGCTATAACGACATTGTTAAGCCGCAAGATGCTTTGCAGCGAACCGCGCAGTGGTTGGTTGACAACCCACTGGATAATGACGCTTGGCAGGTAAAGGCATTGGAGGACCCATTTGATTATGCAGCTGAAGACAAATTGATTAAGGCCTGGGATACTGCCATGGCATCAATGCCGGATATTGATTTTGATCAGCGGCCCGGCTACACCATGGGTTACAGCGGGCCTGGTGGTCGCGAGCGTTCAAATAAAAATTTCGTATAGATAACTAAAAAGCGAGTAAACAATGAATACAGCGGACGGCCCGCTTAAGGGCGTAAAAGTAATTGACTTGTCAACGGCAATTGCCGCTCCCTTTGGCAGCGGCATGATGGCCGACCAGGGCGCTGAGGTCATTAAAGTCGAATCGCCGGGTATTGGCGATGTCATGCGCTATGTGGGCTCGAATCGCAATGGTGTGACAGCGATGTTTCAAATGGCCAATCGGGGTAAGCGAGGTCTGGCCATTGATTTGAAAACCGAAAAAGGCCTGGAAATTTTTAAAAAGCTGGCGGCCGATACCGATGTATTGATTCATAACTTTCGCGTGGGTGTGGTAGAGCGCCTGGGTATTAGCTATGACGATTTAAAAGCGATTAACCCCGATATTATCTATATGTCGGTTTACGGGTTTGGCCATCAAGGCCCCGATGCCAAGCGGCGCGCTTACGACAACGTGGTGCAGGCGTTTTCGGGTGTGGCCTATAACCAGGCAAATATCGAAACCGGTGAGCCGGTGCAATGTTATCAGGCTATTGCCGATAAAATGACGTCGATGAATGTCTCAATCGCGATTAGTTCGGCGCTCTATGCGCGAGCCATGGGTCGGGGTGGTCAGCATATTCGTATGAATATGGTTGATAGCATGGTGCATTTTTTATGGATGGATGCATCGGAAACGGCAACGTTTCTCGACGAAGGTGCGCAATTGGGTGCACAGGTTGCCAAAGGTGTGCCACTGATTAAATTCGCCAATGGTTATGGTCAGGCCGCGCCGGTATCCGATGACGAGTTCCATGGTTTATGTGCAGCTTTCAATATCGACTCACGCACTGAGCCAAAGGTTGCCACCGTTATAGATAGAGCCATGAATGGTGAGGCTATGGTTAATATTATGCAAAAGGTCTATGCCGCCGCTGCGCAAACCGATGTTGATGAAGGTATTGCCGCGATGGTTGCCCATGATGTGCCCTGTGCTAAGGCAATGGATATTAAAGAATTGCCCGAGCACCCCCAGATCGTTGCCAACGGAACCTTTGTTACCAGTGAGCACAATGTCGCTGGCAAAATTCGCGAGCCCAGGTTTGCCCCTGAGTTTGAGGGCACGCCTGCGGGTGTTGGTCATGGTTCACCCATGTTAGGTGAGCATACCGATGAGATTCTTGGCGAATTGGGCTACGGAAATGCTATTGCTGCTTTGCGTGCAGATAATATCGTCGCATAAAACTGTTTGAATAAACTATAACTGCAAAAAAGGTAATGCCGTTATGATTAAAAAACTTCTGCCGTTGCTGATGCTATTAACGATAGTTGCTTGTGGCGATTCAAAGGGTGTCGCTGAAAGTCGCGTTATTCCTGCACAGCTCGCTGCCGAACAGCGCGCTGAATATCGTAAACTGCCTATGGATGGCGCAGAAAATTTCAGGGATCTTGGCGGCTATCAAGCTGCCGACGGCCGCACAGTTAAGTGGGGCATGCTGTACCGCTCAGATAGTCTGGCCGAATTAAGCGACCAGGATCTTGCCTATATACAGCGCTTGGGCGTTAAGCAGATTGTCGATTTTAGAACTCCGTTTGAGAAAGCCGAAGATCCCGACCGGATACCGGAAGGTGTTAACTATGTAGAGCGCGAAATCGATGTTGAAGGTACGGCAGTTAAAGAGCTGTTTGAAAAAATATCATCGGGTGATATTGATGACCTGAATGCAACAGAATTGATGGAGAATGCCAACCGCGCATTTGTCACCAGCCAGCAGCAAGTATATGGCCCACACCTTAAAAGCTTGCTAAGTGATAATAATGTTCCAAGCGTTGCACACTGTACCGGCGGTAAAGACAGAGCGGGTTTTGGGGCGGCAATTACCCTGCTGGCGCTGGGTGTTCCTGAGTCTACGGTAATCAACGACTTTTTGTTGACCAATGAATACACCAAGGACAAAATCAACAAATATATCTGGATGATTCGCCTGGGTTCATTTTTTCAAACGGATCCTGAAAAAATACGCCCCTTACTCGGTGTTGAGCGTAGCTTTATTGTCGCGGCCATAGACCAAATGAAAAAAGATTATGGCTCAATTGATAACTACTTTCGTCAGGGGCTGAGCATTAGCGATGCTGAAATACAATTATTACGTGAACGTTTTCTCGAAGGTTAAGCGATGTCTGAGCAATTCGTGCCTGAGCAATTAATGAAAGATTACTATACGGCTTACAACAGTGAGAATTCGCAGGCGTTGCGGGCGTTCTATCACGATGATGTGCTAATGGTCTCTGCCCAGGGCGAGTCAGTGGGTGCCGATGCCATTATCGACACTTACCAGCACCTGATTGATTTGTTCCACGATCAGATGACGCCGGTAAACATTGACATTTGCCATACGGAAGATGGCAATGAAAGTGGAAAAAACGGCGATGGCGATTTTATTGCCCAGGTGGATATTGTTGATTGCTTTACCGCTAAAAAACCAGTGGATGATTTCATGGGGCAAACCCTCGCAGAGGGCGAGAGTTTTGAGCTAAGGCTGCGCGGTACCTATGAGGTTGTGAATGCCCGCTTTAAAAAAATCACTATCGTGATGCAGTAAGTGGGCCAATCAGTTACATATTAAAAAACCAGCTTTTCTCTTCAACGCGGGTTTTCATCATCCAAATGCCATCGACTTTGACATACTCATCCAGATACCAAAGGCCACACATCATAATTTTAGATTCTGGTCCGCCATCCACTAACATCTCCATGGGGTTGTAACACATAATGCGGCCACTGGCCTCGGTGATATTTTCACTGGACGCCAGCGTGATTTGCATATTGGCATTCAAATGCTGGCTATTAGGAAAGACGCTGGTCATTGCCTTTTTAAGAAAGGTCACAGTTTCTTCATAGTTGCCTTTTGAGCCACCCATAGCGCTGTAATCAATATGGGCGTCGGCGGTAAACACTTCATTGAGCTTATCGAATTCTTTGGCATCAATCAGCTGGGCATAGCGGTAAAGCATGTCCTGAATTTCCAGTTTTGCCGATACTTCTTCTAAATTGTATGCCATGGTTCATGCGCTCGCGTTCAATCAATAATCATAGGAGCATACCGCATTTGCGTAGCCAAATAATTAGCGATCGTTTAGCTGGTTAAAAACGCGCGCTAACTCACTTTTAACTAGCTCTCAACAAACGCCCGTTCAATGACATAGTGGCCCTGGTTGCCATTGCGCACCTCTTTAAAGCCCCGCTCATCCAAAATTGCTGTCATATCCTTCAGCATCGACGGGCTGCCGCAGAGCATAAACCGGTCGTCGTCCAGATTCGGCCTGGCCAAGCCCAAATCTAAAAACAGCTTGCCCGATGTCATAAGGTTAGTGATACGACCATTATTCCTAAACGCCTCGCGGGTCACGGTGGGGTAGTACAGCAGCTTTTCGCGCACCAGTTCGCCAAAGTATTCGTGCTCGGGCAGCTCGCGCTCAATATAGTCGCTATAGGCCAGCTCCGACACTTCGCGCACGCCGTGAACCAGAATCACCCGCTCAAATTGCTCGTAAATCTCATAATCTTTGATAATACTCATGAATGGCGCCAGGCCAGTGCCAGTGCCCAGTAAGTAGAGATTTTTGCCAGGTAGCATCTGGTCGGTAATTAATGTGCCAGTGGGCTTTTTACTGACATAAACTTCATCGCCTACTTTTAAGTGCTGTAGTTTGGAGGTGAGAGGCCCATCGGGTACTTTGATGCTGAAAAACTCAAGCTCATCTTCGTAGTTGGCGCTAGCTATGCTATAAGCCCTTAACAGTGGCTTTCCTTCATGGGGTAAACCCACCATCACAAAATGGCCATTCTTAAACCGAAAGCCCGCATCGCGGGTGGTTTTAAAGCTAAATAGGCTGTCGTTCCAGTGATGGACATCGGTGACTGTCTCGGTCATTAGCTTGGACATACTGCATTACCTCATTGATAACGGCAAAAGATGAAGGGCAATACCGCCCGATTAATATCAGTGTATGAGGTTTTTATTGATTGGTATAACAGGATATAAAGATATAATATATTGGTATTTCCGATTAATGAGTTTACCGTCTAAGCTCCTGATGTGCCGGTGGATCCATATCAACACCGGAAGCGATACCGGACAGACCGATACTGAATAGATTGAGCACAGCGATGAAATTTACTTTAAGACAGCTACAAGTGTTTTTGGCCACCGCCCACTTTCAAAATATCAGCCGTGCGGCTGATAGCCTGGCCATGTCACAATCGGCCGCTAGCGGCGCGCTCAATGATTTAGAGTCACGCTATAACAACCCGCTATTCGACCGGGTTGGTAAGCGATTACAACTCAATGCCCAGGGCCATGCGTTGCGTCCACTGGCCGAATCGCTAATGAGTGAAGCGCAAGAGGTTGAGGCAGTATTAGAGCAGCGCGAGGTAGCGGGTAAGTTAACCGTGGGAGCCACGCTGACGATTGGCAACTATGTGGCGATTCCCATTATCGCCCGCTACAAACGTGAATACCCTGGCGTAGATATGCGTTTACATGTGGCTAATACCGAGCATATCGCTCAAGAAGTATTAAATTTCGATTTGGACGTTGGTTTAATTGAAGGTGAGTACTCGCACCCCGATTTACTTATTGAGCCCTGGCTGCGCGACGAGCTGGTGGTATTTTGTGCGCCGGGCCATCCCTATGCGGCATTGGGTGAACTGGACGATACACAACTCGCACAAGCGCAGTGGATACTTCGTGAGCAGGGTTCCGGCACACGGCAGACTTTTGACCGTGCTATGCACGGTTTGTTGAACGACTTAGATATTCATTTTGAACTCGAACACACTGAGGCCATTAAGCGGGCAGTAGAAGCGAGCTTGGGTATTGGTTGTTTATCAGGTATTGCGCTAGCCGATGCTTTTAAACGCGAGTCATTGGTGCCGCTTAGCGTGCCACAGCGTGATATGACGCGGCAGTTTTACTTTGTCACCCACCAAAAAAAATTTCATGCGCCAGCTTTAAAATCATGGTTGGCGTGTTGCCGTAGTGAGTTCGGATAAAACCAATATTAAGCGATCAATACCCAGTGCTACCCCGGCACAGTCGGGTAAACCCTGTTGCAGCGCAGCCATTAGATCAACGTCAATTTCGCAGGCGGATTTGCCCATGCGTTGACGCAACGTATTATCGTGCTCAAAGCGTTTTAACTGTTCATCGGCATCGCTTAATTCATAATAGCCATTGGCCAGTTCAATACCATTAATATACAGCTCAAAACGTTTGGCTACGGGATTGCCTAAACTATCGTTGCTTAGTCTTGCCAATGCGGCCTGACTTTGCGGGTAGTCGTATAAAAATGTCATACCGCTTTTGCCAAGCTGCGGCTCTACACAATGAGTTAATAAAAGGTCTAGCCAGACGTCACTGGGCTGGTTAGTAAAGCTAACATCAATTGTTTGGGTAGCTATTGCTTCGAGTTCATGATTTTCAGTTACAAATGGGTCTAGGTCCATGGTACGAATGAAGGCTTCGCGATAACTTAGCTTTTCTACCTTGAGTTCAGTATTGATTTGCTGCGAACAAACACCGTTAACCAGCGCTGCGACATCGTCGATTAAAGCCTCCATATCAAAACCCAATCGATACCATTCGAGCAGGGTGAACTCGTAACTATGCAAGCGACCGGGCGGGTCTTGCCTAAACGCCTTGCAAATTTGGTAAATAGAGCCGCTGCCTAGCGACAGCAATTGCTTCATTGCATATTCAGGCGAGGTGGTCAGGTATAAGTGCTTATCGCGATAGAAGGAGCTATCAACGCGAAGATTATCAAGCTGCGGGTCGGTAACCGCGTAGCGTGTCAGTAGCGGCGTTTCAACTTCGGTTACTTGCTCATTGGCAAAGTATTTGCGAATACGGGCCAGTACCTTGGCCCGCGTTGCTAAACGTTGGGCAGTATTATCGCGGGATAATTTTCCAGGCTGTGCGCCGGTTTGTGCGCTGCTGTTAATATCGCGGCTACTCATTATGCCCGTGAGTTTTCTTTGCTGCGAAAATGCTACACAATAGATTTATGCGCGCGATACGTACTCTCCCGTGCGGGTGTCAATTTTGAGTACTTCGCCTTCATTAATAAACAGCGGTACTCGAACCACCGCGCCGGTTGAGAGCGTTGCGGGTTTGGTGCCGCCTTGTGCGGTATCGCCTTTTAAGCCGGGGTCAGTTTCGGTGACTTCGAGCTCGACAAAGTTGGGTGGCGCTACGGTTAATGGTGCACCGTTCCATAAAGTGATAATGCATTTATCCTGCTCTTTTAAAAATAGCTTGGCATCTTCAACCGCCTCGGCTGAGGCTGGAATCTGCTCGTAGGTCTCGGCGTCCATAAAATACCAAAACTCGCCGTCGCAATAGAGGTATTCCATATCGGTTTCAACGACGTCGGCTGCCTCGACGCTTTCGCCAGACTTAAAGGTTTTTTCCCAGCTGCGACCGGTTTTCAGGTTTTTTAATCGCACCCGGTTAAACGCCTGGCCCTTGCCCGGTTTAACCACTTCGTTTTCGACGATATTACAGGGATCGCCGTCAATAATAAGTTTTAAACCATTTTTAAATTCGTTGGTAGAATAGGTGCCCATAAGTGTCCTCTAAACGTATCGGTACTGGCGATTACAAGCCACCAGCTAAACTTAAGCCGTTAACCGGCCTGCTAAAAGCCGTGCCAAATCACTACTTGGAAAACTCCGCATGATAACGCGAACCAGCCCAGCCTGTCAGACTGAAATTGATGATTTCAACCGGGTTCCAGCCGGGGCTGAGCCCGATGCGGACAGTGATGACTGGCGCAAGCTGTTGTCGGAGTCTACCCTACCGGTCGAGCAGCTGTTGGCCCAGCTTGATATACCGGCGCATGCGCTGGATGGCAGTGCGGTTGCGAGTATCGATGGCCGCATTGATACCGCGCCGCTAAGCTTTTCTGTTCGAGCACCAGCGCCGTTTATTCAGCGTATGGAAAAGGGCAATATCAATGACCCACTGCTAAGACAGGTATTGCCGGTGTTGGCGGAACAACAGCCCATGCCGGGTTATAGTGACGACCCGCTGCAAGAGGCACAAGCCAATGTGGCGCCAGGGCTGATCCATAAATACACTAGCCGTGCACTGCTCATTGTATCAAAAGCCTGTGCAATCAATTGTCGCTACTGCTTTCGCCGGAACTTTCCGTACCAAGATAACCAGCCGAGCAGGGCGCAATGGCGCGACGCACTGAATTATCTGCGCGAGCACGCCGCAATTAATGAAATCATTTTTAGCGGTGGTGACCCACTGGCCTGCAGCGATAGGCATCTGCGTTGGCTGGGCCAGCAATTGGCGGCTATTCCGCATATCCGACGATTACGTATCCATAGCCGCTTACCGGTGGTGTTGCCACAGCGGGTGGATACGCAGTTGCTGCAGTGGCTGGAGTCGTGGCCGGGGCAAAAAGTGATGGTGATTCATAGTAACCATACCAATGAGATCGACCAGCAGGTGGCACAAGCTGTAACCAAACTGCGCACTGCGGGAGTCACTGTGCTAAATCAGACCGTATTGCTTAAAGGCGTTAACGATTCGGCAGCAGCGTTGACCGCACTGAGTGAGAGGCTATTTGACGTTGGTGTTATGCCTTACTACCTCCATATGCTCGATCCCGTGGCAGGTGCTGCGCACTTTGCCATAGACGACAAAAAAGCTCGCCAAATTGTTGGCGAAGCCGCCGCCTTGCTGCCCGGCTTCCTGCTGCCAAAGTTGGTGCGCGAGCTGCCCAATAAAAATGCTAAAACGCTTATCGCGCCTATACAATAACTATCGTAAATTCAACCACTTACAGTTTATATCTAGCACAGCCAAATAGTATGATTGTGGCGATTATTAGCCGACAACAATTTGCGCTATTTCCGGCATAAGAATCAATCACTGCCTATACTCAATAAGGAACCGCCGAATGGCGGGTTTTTCACGTATTCCAGCAAAATAGGTTTACACCTGCGATAACGAATGTTTTTTAGCCGAAAAAACAAACAGCGGCGAGAATTGCCGACTTTCCGCTTTTGCGACCCGGGCGCAGGGGGCTTGCTTGCCTGGGCAAGTGTGCTGCCACGCAAAGATAGTATGGCGCTGGCCAAGCAGTTGTTGCAGGCGGGCGATGAGTTGCGCGCATCAGAGTGTACGCTGGGTGAAATGGTTGAGCTGCTAGAGGTACTGGCCGAGCCTATTGCTACCGCGGCCGAAGGCTTGTTGCTGTTGTGCGGTACTAACGAGCGCCAAATCGATATCTATCGCAAACGCCGCGAGTTCTTTAATTTGTTTGGCCAGTTGTACTACTCCCTGGCGAAAAAACAGCAAGCAATCAACAGCAGTGTGCACTGTGAGCAGCTATTGCTTAAAGCGAGTGAATTTCTATGTGAAGCGATTATTGCCTCGCACAATCTGTATCAGTTACCACCGGCCGATTGCTGGCACGCTTTACACGCCATGTTTGAATACTCGGTAAGCGATGCACACAGTGAGTCAGCGGCGTTAACATTATTGGCCGATTATAAAACTGTGGTGGCCTTGAACTGTGCCAGCCCGGAAAAATTGAGTAATGCACAAATTGAAAGTTTAACCGAGCTTATTCGTGGTGCCTTGGCGGGTGTGCGCATTAGTTCAGAGCCTGGCGACAAGACGTATTATTCGGTGAAGTTAAGTTGTGATCATTCCCCATCACGGATACGGTCGATTAAAAACGATGTAGACAGTGTTTATTTTGACTTTACAGAAATGGCGGCCCTATTGTCGGCAAATCGTTTGTCGGTGGCGCTAGCGGACAATTTAAAGTTGAGTTATGGCCCCTCGGTGGCCCGGGTGTTTCCTCGTCACTTACCGAGTTTTGCTGCCGCCGATGCACGCGATGCGGTATTGGAAACTTGCGCTGGAATTTCTGCAGTGCATTACTACCTCTGTGATGAAATGGGTTTTGAAGGTTATATTGATCGTTACCATCGGGCTACGACTATCAGTATGGGCGTCGATACAGCGAGTCGCGATAATAACTTCAACGATATTACTCACTGCGATGTTAACTTTGACTCTTCCGATGTTAACCCTCGCCACAGCCGTGAACACAACGATGTGTGGAGCAGTATTTATTCGACTAACTGGCACCAGTTTGGCTCTGTTGGTGACGCCATTGAAAGTGAAATTATCCATCAGGCTAAAAATGATGTTGCCGAACACAAGCGTGATTTTCCTATTCAGCGGCTGAGTATTAAAGATTTAAACGCCAAGGGATACTGCCTGTTAGGTAGTAGTAGTGCCCTCAAGCGCTATAAAACTGGCAGTCTGCTGGGAATTAAGAACCTCAAACAGCAGCATTGGCATGTTGCGATTGTTCGTTGGAGTAAAACAGACGATGACAAAAAGTCGCTTGGCATTGAATTACTCGACCCGAATATACAAGCCTGCGCACTCAAAATTGTTCACAGCACCCACGGCACAGACTTGCTCACTGCGTTTTTATTGCCAATCGATGCAGTTGTCGGTGTCCCAGGTAATGCCAGTTCAGCCCAGCCGAGGATTTTGACCCCGCGATTATCGCTAAAGGGTAAGGCTTCGGCGGTATTGGTAGTCGGCGATAGTCGAAAGCAAGTGTTGCTGGATGAGTGCCTTGAGCAAAGCGCTAGTTTTGGTCTTTACAGTTACAAGACATTAGCCGAAGACGAAGCGCCTGTAGAGAATGTCGTTGGCCGCTTGGCTTCGAGCGATGAAAAATATTACGAGTAAAGATACTCCGGTTTAATAGCACATAAGTATTGACTAAATATAAATAGTTATAGAATCCATAGTTGTAATAATTGTAATAGTTGTAATAGTTGTTGCGTTATTTATAAGCCAAGTGTGCCAGTACCAGCGTGACAAGTAAAAATAGGAATCCTAGTTGTGAATAGTAGTACTAACACCGCCACACAGATCAATGAGTCTACCGACGATGCAAGGAATCCATCGGTTGCGCTTGGCCGCGATGCCGGGGACGCACTGGAAAAGCGCAGTATTCGATTGCTGATTGCGCATGAAGATCCTGCCCAAGCCAACGAGACTAAAAGCATATTTAAAGATGCGGATTGGATAACGCAGGCGCACCGCATCACTTCGGTAGAGGATTTAAATGAATCTTTACAAAATCGCGAGTGGAATATTATTTTGGCATTTGGCAGTTCAAAAATGTACTTACCTGCGCTTATTGGTAATTACATCGACAAAAATAACTCAACGGTTCATGCCATTTTTATTGATGAATCCTATTCTCCGACCAATGCGACTCAGATTATGCAGTGTGGCTTTCGAGACTATATTACCAGCGAAGAGCCGGAACGCTTATTGTTTGTTGCCGACCGTGAAATTCAGTCGCAGCGCGATCGAGTTCTGGCCAAAGATACCGAAAAGGTATTAGCTGAAGCGAATGCGCGTAGCCAGTTACTTATGGATTCAACCACTGAGGCTATTGCCTATGTGACTGACGGTATGATAGTTCATGCCAACCCGGTTTTTGCTGAGCTTTTAAAATTCGAAAGCGCTGATCACCTGGAATGTTTTCCATTTATTGATTTGCTAACAGGTAAAGACCAGGTTGTTATCAAGCCGTTGTTAAGGCAGTACCAGTTAGGCAGTAAAGAAGAATCCGGCGTTGAGGTAGAGGCTATGTCGGCCGATGGTCAAATCTTTAAAGTTGAACTGGCGTTGGCGTTGGCAAGTTACGAGGGTGAGTCGTGTACGCAGGTAATATTGCGTCCGCTAGCAAGCCGGCAGCGCTGCGAGCAATCGGCTGCTGATAGCAGTGTCGATTTTGATATGGAAAAAATCCAGCGACTGGAAGGCAAAGGAAGCATATTTTTTGCCTCGATAGCCAGCAATACGGCACAGCGTAAAAAGTTGGGGCTGCGCAATTACTTGTTATTAATTGATGAGGTCTCGCGAATGGTGCGTGAGTTGGTTCCACCTGAAGCGCACGTGTTTGACTATTTAAAAGAAAGCTGGGTTGTTGTTATTCCTGGCAGTCATTCCTATGAGCCTACTGAATTGGCGGAGCGGCTGTGTGAGGTTATCAATACGCAAGTGATTGGTGATCACGCCAAGGGTATTAAGGCTGCTCTTGCTGTCGGCATATCCAAATACGGTGTTGCGGATATTAATATCGAGGATGCTCTGGATCGCGCCTTTAAAGCATCGGCCGAAAAGCAACTTGATGGTGAGAGTGGCTATACGATGTATGTACCGAAAATTGACAATGCTGAAGGTGCGGCGGCATTGCAATCGGCGCTGGAGCTTAATCGTTTCAGGCTTAAATACCAGCCGATTATTGCGTTGCAAAAACAGGAGACGCACTTTTATGACACGGTGCTGCATATTGAGAACGATGCAGGGCGTGATGATAGTGCCGAGAAATTGTTAGCCAGTTTGGGCATAGAAAAAACCAATGCTGAGCTTGATCGGTGGATTATCAATGAAGGTATTGATAAGCTCAAAGTGTTGGTTGCGGACAACAATATACAATTGAATATTTCGTTGACTGCCAGTGCAGTGATGGATGATGGTTTTTTTGCTTGGGTGTCACGTACGCTGCAAATGGGTGAGATTCCAAAAGGTGCAGTGAGTTTTTCGATTAAAGCTGCCGATGCCATGGATTATGAAAAGCATACGCGGCAGTTGGTGACGCAGTTGCGGGAAAATGATTATAAGGTGTGTTTATCCAATGTGGGGACAGAGCATATGGAATTGTTGAATGCTTTGAGGCCGAATCTTATTAAGCTGAGTGTTGAGTTGACCGATAAGATGAGTGGTGAAGAGGCGCAGCCAGGGTTGATTAAGGAGATGATTGATCTGTCGGCGGAATTGAATATTGTTTGTATTGCAAGTGGGGTTAATAGTGCAGGGGAGTTGGCACAGCTTTGGCAGGCAGGGGTGCCGTATGTGCAGGGAAGTTATTTGCAGATGCCGTTGAGTGAGATGGATTATGAGTTTTTGGATATTAGTTGATATGGGATGGTCAGGTAGTGAGTGCTGTTTTTGCCCAGTAGGACAGTTGGTGGAGCTTTGCTTTTAGTTTATCTTATACTACAACCGTGTTCACATCCCTTAGCCCAGTTACTTTTTTTTGCTACTGAAAAAGGTGAATGCCCAGCAGGGCGCTCCGCGCAGTCAACGCTGTGAGCAATTTAGAAAAATAGCAAAACGCTTAACTCACCAACAACCCAACTAAACCACTTTGTATGCTGCCAATCTCTCCCTGTCACTAATTCCCAACAAATAAAGAATACTATCCAGCCCCAAATTACTAATCGCCTGCCTCGCCGAGGCCTTAACCAAGGGCTTCGCCCGAAACGCAATCCCAAGCCCGGCTATACTTAACATTGGCAAATCATTAGCACCATCACCAACCGCGATTACTTGCTCCAACGCAATATTCTCCCGCTGAGCGATATCCTTCAATAACTCCGCCTTACGATCACCATTAACAATTTTC
The DNA here is from genome assembly GCA_965659815.1 of Pseudomonadales bacterium. Classification (GTDB taxonomy): domain Bacteria; phylum Pseudomonadota; class Gammaproteobacteria; order Pseudomonadales; family UBA7434; genus UBA7434. The sequence goes on along the minus strand of CBFHXO010000001.1, from coordinate 10,385 downwards.
CCAGTAACTTTACCGGTCACAACACCTTCGCTAATATCCAGCTCATTGGCATAAACATAATCAAACCCAAGTTTTTTCTGCAAGCGATTGGCAAAATAAGTAAAACCTCCTGAAAGAATCGCCGTTTTATAACCCAGCCGTTGCAAAGTGACCATTAAGGTTTCTGTGCCCTCAGTTAACCGCAATTGCTCAGCGACCTTCGTTAGCGCCGATTCATCCAGTCCCTTGAGTAAGCCAACTCGGCGCGTGAAACTCTCATTAAAATCAATTTCACCACGCATGGCACTTTCTGTAATCGCTGCAACCTGTTCACCAACACCCGCAACCTTGGCTAACTCGTCAATGACTTCAGCTTCAATGAGCGTCGAGTCCATATCAAATACAACGAGTCGACGATTACGCCGGAACATATCGTCTTCTTGATAGGCGATATCAATATCCAGCGTATTCGAAAGCTCTAACATCGAAGTTCTTACCAGCTTTTCGTCAGGCAACGAACCGCGCAATGAAAACTCAACGCAAGCCTTGGATTGATCATGCCCGTGGTCTAATGGCACTCGACCTGATAGGCGAGTGATTTTGTCGATATTCAATCCATGACTGGCAACCAGCTGCGTTACAGCACTAATATGCCGGGCCTGCACTTTTCTAACTAACAATGTGAGTATGTGGCGCGGCTTGCCCTGCTCATGAGTCCAGGCTTCATATTCGTGCGGACTAACACCATCAAATTCAATGGCCATCCCCAACTGCTCAAGTGCACGATTTAATTGCGAAAATAAACCCGGCTTATCGATGTTCTCGGGCGTTTCTGCCAATATGCCTAACGATAACTTATTGTGAATAACCGCCTGACCAATATCAAGAATATTGACATCAGCTTCGGCAAGCAGCGAAGTAACTGATAAGGTAATGCCCGGCTTATCTGGCCCGGTGATTTTAATTAATGTCACATCACTCACGATTGCAGTTCCCGCTAGTTTTTGGCTTCAACAGCAATCGAGTCGACTTTTTGAAACCCTCTGGGTAGCTTGTTACCCCTGCGCGCGCGCTCACCCATATAATGCTCAAGGTCGGCAAATTTCATTTTGAGATGACGCTTGCCGGCATAAATGACCAGGCTGTCTTCCTTACGCATAACCGCAATAGCTAGCATATATTCATCGCGGGTGGCGAGTTTAGCGCTGGGGATGTTCATAATTTTATTGCCCTTGCCCCGCGCCATTACTGGCAGATCGGCAATGGGGAAAATGAGCATTCGACCTTCATTGCTCACTGATACCAACAGCCCATTGTCCATGTCATCGATAGCAGCGGGTGCAATCACACGCCCACCTTTGGGTATGCTTAATAGCGTTTTACCGGCTTTTTTATTGGCATGCATATCACCAAGATGCGCAACAAAACCATAACCGGCATCGGTGGCCAGTAAGTACTTGTCGGTATTGGCGCCTATCATCACACCTTCAAAGGTGGCGCCCGATGGGGGGCTGATTTTTCCTGTTAGTGGTTCGCCTTGACCGCGTGCTGAGGGCAGGGTGCGAACTGGCACCGAATAACTACGACCCGTCGAATCGAGCAAGACCACCGACTGATTTGACTTGCCCTTAGTGGCCAGCTTAAAGCCGTCACCACTTTTGTAGTTTAATGCTGCGGGATCTATATCGTGACCTTTGGCTGCGCGTATCCAGCCTTTTTCGGATAGTACAATAGTTACCGGGTCTACCGAGGTAATATCATCTTCACTATAAGCAACCGCTTCTTCACGCGCGACCAGTGGCGAGCGTCTGTCGTCGCCGTACTCCTCGGCTACTGCTTGCAACTCCTTCTTAATAAGCGTTTTCATCCGCGCATCAGAACCCAGCGTTTTTTCAATATCGTCGCGCTCTTTGCTAAGTTCCTCTTGCTCGCCTTTGATTTTCATTTCTTCCAATCGGGCTAACTGTCGTAAACGAGTATCGAGAATATAATCGGTTTGCGCTTCGCTTAACTTGTAGCGCTTCATCAATACTTCTTTGGGTTTATCCTCAGTACGAATAATGTGTATCACTTCGTCGAGGTTTAAAAACGCAATTAACAAGCCGTCGAGCAAGTGCAGCCGATTAAGAATTTTCTCCAGGCGGTACTCTAGCCGCTTGCGCACCGTGTCTTTGCGATATACCAGCCACTCTTTGCAAATAACCGCTAGGTTTTTAACCTGCGGTCGGCCGTCAACGCCAATCATATTCAGGTTAATTCGATAATTGCGCTCTAAATCGGTGCTTGAAAACAAATGCGACATCAATGCCTTAATATCAACCCGGTTAGACTTGGGTACAATAACCAGCCGGGTGGGATTCTCGTGATCGGACTCGTCGCGTAAATCAACCACCATCGGTAATTTCTTGGCCTGCATTTGCGCGGCAATTTGCTCTAACACTTTAGCACCCGATACTTGATGTGGCAGTGCGGTAACGACAATATCACCTTGCTCCGTTTCGTATACGGCACGCATTTTTAAACTGCCTTTGCCGGTTTCGTAGGTTTCAAGAATAGCTTCGGGTGGTGTAATAATTTCCGCATCGGTCGGATAGTCGGGCCCTTTAATATGCTTAAACAAGTCGGCCGTGGTTGACTTGGGTTTGTCGAGCATCTGTATGCAGGCGGCAACCACTTCGCGAAGATTGTGCGGAGGTATATCGGTGGCCATACCGACTGCGATACCGGTAGTGCCGTTTAATAAAATATTCGGGGCGCGAGCCGGCAAAATTACCGGCTCAAGCAAGGTGCCATCAAAATTGGGTTGCCAGTCAACCGTGCCCTGGGAGACTTCGGACATCAATACATCGGCATACTGGGTCAGCTTGGACTCGGTATAGCGCATGGCCGCAAAGGATTTAGGGTCATCGGTAGAGCCCCAGTTGCCCTGGCCATCGACCAACGGATAGCGGTAGCTGAACGACTGCGCCATTAGCACCATGGCTTCGTATACCGAGCTATCGCCATGAGGATGAAACTTACCGATCACATCGCCCACGGTGCGAGCAGATTTTTTATATTTGGATGAGGCTTTAAGGCCCAGTTCAGACATGGCGTAAATAATGCGCCGTTGTACAGGTTTTAAGCCATCGCCAACATGGGGTAGTGCGCGGTCGAGAATGACATACATCGAATAATCCAGATACGCTTTCTCGGCATATTCCTTTATCGATAGCTGTTCTACATCAAAATTATCGGAGCTGCCGGCTGAGCCTGAAGAGGTATCGGTCATAAAATGCAGTATCTCATTGCCTGGTTAATGATAGCTGTAACGCCAGCCTGGGTTATCGCTGGAGCTTGCAGGCCATGTTGGTTATTTAACGGCTGCAGCGACTCGCTGGCTTGTTATTAGATCAGGTTTAAATTGTCTCAGAAATAGTCTGCCTTCGCATCAACATCGCTGCATTTTATGGTGGTAATATGCAGGTTGGTATCAACTATTTGCTCACACGCCAGCGTATGTGGAAAACAATAATGAATTTACAAGAAGCAGCATATATTAGCTTTGCCACCTTTCGAAAAAGCGGCAAGGCCGTTGAGACGCCGGTATGGTTTGCTGGCGATACTGAGGATATCGATCAGCAAGGTCGGCAATGTTACTATATTTTTTCAGCGGGCGAGGCCGGCAAGGTGAAGCGGCTGCGAAATTCGGCGCGCTCGCGTATTGCGCCCTGTACCGGGACCGGCAAAGTACTGGGGGACTGGCATAATAGCGCTTCAACTATTTTGCACACGCCCGAAGAAATAGCGCTGGCCCAGGCCGCGCTGGTAAAAAAGTACGGCTGGCAAATGCGCATGATTGACCTTAGCTCAAAGCTGGCAGGAAAGTACAACAAACGAGCCTATATCCGAGTTTGTTTAACTGAAAATAGCGAATAAACATATTGGTTTTTAGCGCAAATGTTTAACTAAGCTGCTGCTACGGCTGCGGTGTTAGGTGAAAAAATTTTTTGCTGCTCTGTGTTTTTAGCTCTGGACTTTTTTCTGAATAACAATCACACTTACCCTTCAGTTACTGGAGTGGTACGGTTGTCTGACACGATTATCGATTTGGTTTTCCGATGTCTGTATAAAAAAACAAAAACTGCGTTTATTAGTGGCGGTGTAGCTGGTCTAAGCGAGCGTATATGCTTGCACGCCAGGTCATTAATTCATTGCATGCTGCCAAGGCATCGACAACTGCCCTATCATGGAAGCTGTGATTCCATGCCGTTCGCCTTTTCGGTGATTCAATTGCCAAGGTCACTTGCTATCACCTCGCAATTCTATAATTACTCGTTAATGAATTTAATCATGCAATCGGTTCTGCCTGCTGGCAATCCGAATAAAATTGTCATGGTTCATCAGTTGAATCAATGCGTAAAATGACAAGAGGCAAGATCGCCCAATGACAAAACAGTTTGTATTGGATACCAATGTGTTGTTGCATGACCCAATGGCTGTGCATGCATTTAATGAGCACCAGGTTGTCATACCCATGACGGTGCTTGAAGAGCTGGATGCGATTAAAGACCGGCGCGATAAAGATGTGAGTCGCGAAGCCCGAATAGCAATTAACGCCATCGATAGTATTCTTGAGAACGCATCGCCAAAAGCCATTCAAAGCGGTGTAGAAATTCCCAGTACGTTAGAGAAAAAAGGCACGCTGGCGATATTTCCTGACCAATTGATTGAGCATTCGCAGAAAATACCGCTGCTCAATAACCCGGTCCATCATTACAATGACGACCGCATTATCAATGTGGCGTTGCATTTGCAGGCACAAAACGCCAACCCAGGCGTTTGCCTGGTTACCAAAGATATCAATATGCGTTTAAAGGCCAAAGGCTCGGGGCTGGAAAACGTTGAGGACTACAAAAAAGACAAGGTCGTTGAGGATATCACCTTAATGGCCACCGGTTATGAACAGTACGAAGGTGATTTCTGGTCACAGGTTGATGATGTTGACACCGAACATATAGCGGGGGGAGAGGTGATTCATAAACTGAATCGTGGTTACACCCCCGACGCCTACCCCAACATGCTGATATTTGACGAGCAGCAGTTTGCCGGCTATGTGCGAAATGTGAATGATAAAACGGTATCAATTCAGCACCTCGAGCGCGACAAGTTGATGCAGCAGAACTTATGGGGTTTGCATCCACGCAACTTTGAGCAGGCCATGGCGTTTCATTTAATTCAGCGCGAAGATGTTGATATGATGGTGATGACCGGCCCGGCAGGTTCGGGTAAAACACTAATTGCGCTTGCCTATGGCTTGCATGCCACCATGGAAGAAAAGCGCTTTGATAAAATTATTGTTGCCCGTTCAACGCCACCGATGGCCGAAGATATAGGTTTTTTGCCCGGTACCGAAGAAGAAAAAATGGCACCCTGGTTGGCGGCTTTCGACGACAACCTTGAGGTTTTGCACGGCAGTGATGAGAATGCTAAGGGCACTATTGAATATATTAAAGAGCGTGCCAACATTCAGTTTAAGTCGCTTAACTTTATGCGTGGCCGCTCGTTTAACAATGCTTATATTATTATTGACGAGGCGCAGGGTTTAACTCAGTTTCAGCTTAAATCCATTATTACCCGTGTAGGCAGCAATTCAAAAATTGTCGTGTTGGGCAATTTAGCGCAAATTGATAACAAATATATTTCGCCGTTGACCTCGGGTCTAACCTATTTAGTAGAAAAAAGTAAATACTTTGAGCATGCGGCTATTATGCATGTTAATGGTGTAGAGCGCAGTCGGCTGGCTGCGTTTGCCGAAACGCACCTATAGATTTTTAGTTCACACAATTTGTTTTAGTAAGCGTTTATTGCAGGTATATAGCCGTGAAAAAAGCAGTTTCAAGTTTATCTTTACAAGCGTTACCGATTCTACTGCTATTGATCTTGACGGCATGCTCAGGCGATGTCGGTAATCACTACTCGCCCGGTAGTTACGATCATGCAAAAACCCAGTTACAGCAGGCGCTTAAACAAAAAAATAATACTAAAGAAGCCAAGGGTATTATTCTTTTTGTTGGTGATGGAATGAGTGTGCCAACCGTGACAGCTGGTAGAATCTATGCGGGCCAAAAAAATGGTCAGGCCGGTGAGGAGCATCAACTCTCGTTTGAGCGATTTCCTTATGCCGGTTTGGTTAAAACCTATAATACCAATCAGCAAACACCCGATTCGGCCGGTACCATGACAGCCATGCTCACAGGTTCAAAAACAAAAGCGGGTGTTGTCAGTGTTAATACCCAGGCCAGACGCGCAGACCCCGAAAGCTGTCGTGGTTACAACTTAAAAACTTTATTAGAGCAGGCAGAAGACCAGGGTTGGGCTACCGGCATCGTCACTACGACATCGGTAACACATGCAACACCTGCCGCCGCTTATGCGCATACGCCAGAACGCAACTGGGAGTCCGATGCAGCCATGAGTGAGGCCGCCATTGCGAGCGGCTGTAAAGATATTGCCGGCCAGTTAATTGATTTTGATTATGGCAATGGTATTGAAGTGGTGTTGGGTGGCGGCAGGCAGTTTTTTTTACCGCAGACCGGCGATGTGCAAGCGCAGCCTGGCAGAGAATCTGCCGGCAGGCGTGATGGTCGCAACCTGATAGACGAGTGGCAGGCCAGGCATAAAAAATCAGTATATGTTAGCAATGCAACTGAACTGAAAGCCGTTGATACCAAAAAAACGCGGCATCTGCTGGGTTTGTTTGCCGATTCGCATTTGGATTTTGAAGCCGATCGGGTATTAAACGAAGCGCAAGACCAGCCGGCACTTTCGGAGATGGTTGCAACGGCGCTTGCGCTGCTAAAAAAACAAGACCGGTTTTTATTAATTGTTGAATCCGGCCGTATCGATCATGCGCATCATATTGGTAACGCATACCGTGCGCTGGAAGAAATGCTTGAATTCGATTACACGGTAAATCAGGTGGCGGCCCAGGTTGATTTAGATGAAACGTTAATGATTGTCACCGCCGATCATAGTCATACCATGACAATTGCCGGCTACCCCACCCGTGGCAATCCCATTTTGGGATTTGTTAAAGGAAATGATGATAACGGTGAGCCAAACGACGATGTGTCGTTGGCCAGTGATAAAAAGCCGTATACGACCTTGTCTTATGCCAATGGTCCTGGCTACTTTAACGAGCCTTACGATGGTGACAATCCCTTTGCGCGATTTATGAGTCCGCCGTCGAATGGGCGTCAGACAACGGTTGATGATGACCCACAAGCGCCGCACTACCACCAGGAGGCAGGGGTGCCACTGCGCACCGAAACTCATGCGGGCGATGATATTGCGGTGTATGCCCAGGGCCCCTGGGCACATTTATTGACGGGCGTAATAGAGCAAAATTATTTATATCACGTGATGAAGCACGCGGGTGATTTGTAAGCGTTGGTGTTTAGTTAGTTTGCGTTTTGACTTTCTATTGCAAGTCGCTTTTTTACATGTGCGAAGCGTGCAATGCCAAAAATAAGCACCAGCGCGCCCATGCCTAATAGACTCCAGCCAATGGTCAGGTAGGCCGATTGGCTGGGAAAAAACTGCAGCAATACCATCGCACCGGCAATCAGCGAAAGCGCGGTTCAGACAAAAGCTAAAAAGGCTCTCTCGTTAGCTAACTGGGTTCGCTCCAGTGCTAACTTGTCGCGCATGGTGGGTGAATTCATAATGGTTTTCCTTTGCGGCGTTTTACGTAATGCCACTTATTGTTTTATCAGTATCGCAAAGTACGCAATTTAATTCGTGTCCCAGCAGTGAGTCACGGCCAGCCTGGGTTTGTGTCCAGGGCCGGTTGCTCCATGGCGGTTTGTGCCGCACATGCTGGTTGTGGCCACAGGCAAGCTCAGCCACCCAGTGGTCTTGTTCGTCTTTATGATAACCGGTAATGGCTTACAGCATGTAATGGGTGCACCATCTTTGAGGTGATGTAAAAGAAACGGCTATGTGTTGAGCATAAATGTCACTGGGCCATCGTTTACCAGCGATACTTGCATATCGGCGGCAAACTCACCGGTTTCAACCTTGAGCGTTGAGGCTCTTAATAACTCTACACAGCGCAGGTAATAGTCGTTGGCCATGGCCGGGTCGGCAGCGCTTGAAAAACTGGGCCGCAGGCCCTTATCAGTGTCGGCTGCCAGCGTAAACTGTGAAACCACCAATAAGCCGCCATTGATATCCTGTACATTCAGGTTCATTTTATCGTTACTGTCACTAAAGACGCGGTAATGCAAAAGCTTATGCGCCATTTTTTCGATGCACTGGAGCGTATCGGCTTTTTCAACTGCAAGCAGTACCAGCAAGCCCTGATCAATGCTGCCAATGGTTTGCTGGTTAACAGCAACGCTGGCAGATTTTACTCGCTGGATTAATGCTTTCATGCAATCACTCTTTGGCGACTCACTCTTTGGCGGGGCGGGAGGCGCGCTTGCGCTCGTGTTCAAGCAGCAGTTTTTTGCGTATACGAATCGACTCGGGCGTGACCTCTACCAGTTCGTCATCTTCGATAAATTCCAATGCCTGCTCGAGTGTATATTTGATTGGTGGCGAGAGGATAGTGGCTTCATCACTACCCGATGCGCGAACATTGGTAAGCTGTTTGGCTTTGGTGGGGTTAACGGTTAAGTCATTGCCGCGGCTATGAATGCCCACTACCTGGCCTTCGTAAACGTCGACATTGGCTTCAATCATCAAGCGGCCGCGGTCTTGCAGATTGTACAGCGCATAGGCCAGTGTTTTGCCCTTAACATTACTAATGAGTACACCGTTGTTGCGCGACTGGACTTCGCCCACTTTAACCGTGCCGTAGTGATCGAACACCGAAGTTAAAATGCCGCTACCGGAGGTCATGGTTAAAAACTCTGAGCGAAAACCAATAAGCCCACGCGCGGGAATAATATAATCAAGCCGCACGCGTCCTTTGCCGTCTGGCACCATATCCTGCAAGTCGCCTTTGCGTAAGCCCAGTGCTTCCATAACCGAGCCCTGGTGTTGCTCTTCGCAGTCGACCACGACGGATTCATAAGGCTCTTCAATCACACCATCGACTACGCGTTGCACCACTTCCGGCCGACCTACGCTTAGCTCAAAGCCTTCACGACGCATGGTTTCTATTAACACCGATAAATGCAGCTCGCCACGGCCAGAGACGATAAACTTATCGGCCGAGTCGCCTTGTTCTACTTTAAGTGCAACGTTATGCAGTAGCTCGCGATCGAGGCGTTCTTTAATATTGCGGCTGGTAACATATTTGCCTTCGAGCCCTGCAAACGGTGAATCGTTAACTTGAAAGGTCATCGAAACCGTGGGCTCGTCGACGGTTAGCAATGGCAGTGCTTCAACCGTGTCTGGCGAGCACAAAGTATCTGAAATGTTTAAGCCATCGATACCGGTAATACAAATAATATCGCCAGCGCTTGCCTCTTCAACGGGTACTCGTTCTACACCGAGATTGCCAAGAATTTCTAACACTCTCCCTGAGCGGGTTTCATTGTTGGCATCGATAACGGTAACCGGCGTGTTGCGGCTGATGCGCCCTCGCGTTACGCGACCGACGCCAATGACGCCGACATAGCTTGAGTAGTCGAGTGCGCTGATCTGCATTTGAAACGGGCCGTCGGCATCGACTTGTGGTGGCTGCACATGATCGAGAATCAGTTGCAGCAGCGGTGTCATATCATCGCTTAAATCGTTTTCGTCCATGCCGGCAATGCCGTTAAGCGCCGAGGCGTAAACCACAGGAAAATCGAGTTGTTCATCGGTGGCGCCGAGTCGATCGAATAAATCGAACACCTGGTCCATGACCCAGTCGGGGCGGGCGCCGGGGCGGTCGATTTTATTAATGACAACAATCGGGTTTAAGCCGCGGGCAAATGCTTTTTGGGTAACAAAGCGGGTTTGTGGCATAGGGCCGTCAACGGCGTCGACTAATAGCAGCACTGAGTCTACCATCGACAATACGCGTTCGACCTCGCCGCCAAAATCGGCGTGTCCTGGCGTATCGACGATATTAATGTGGTGATCTCGCCAGTTGATGGCGGTGTTCTTGGCCAGAATAGTAATGCCGCGTTCTTTCTCCTGGTCATTGGAGTCCATAATGCGCTCGGTGCCCTGGTCACGACGGTCTAGCGTGCCGGATTGCTCGAGCAGCTTATCAACCAGGGTGGTTTTACCGTGGTCAACGTGGGCAATAATGGCGATATTGCGCAGCTGTTGTGTATGAAGCTGGTCGGTCACAAAAGTTCTCCCAAGGGCGGGCATTGGTTAGGGGCCCAGAGAATAAGCAGCGCGCGATTATACACAAGCGACCAGCACAATAAAGCGGATAAATGGGGCATCAGGGCATTATTCCCGGTAGTTAAGCCTGGGTT